>NZ_QCZG01000010.1 GCF_003097615.1 Pueribacillus theae | reverse complement strand
ATTATCCCATATTTATCAAAATTTAGGGGGGAATTATCTCGAAGAATTTTTACTCCTCAAGGCTGAAGGAAGTAGCAACAGCTTGTGACCGTCTGGTTGAGCAAGTGGGTGCTATCATTAAACCGGAACATCCCTGCACAAACCAAAACCAAAAGGACAAGAAATAGTTAATTTTGATAAATAGAACCAAAATTGTGTGGAAACGGACAACAATCCCAGGATAAACACCACAAAAAAATCCTTTCCAAGGAATGATATCCACTTCCTTGGAAAGGGTTTTACGATCCATCTACTTTTTCCAAATTGTATTTTTCTGTTCTTGCTCATTCACTGTTAACTGGAAAACATCTGGGCGTGAATAATGGCCAACGACGTCAAAGTCAAACTGTGCTTCCGCAATTTTATCCAAATTGATATTCGCATAAATAATTTTTTCCTCACCCATTACAGGTTCAACAATAAATTCACCAAGCGGATCGACAATACAGCTGCCACCTAAAGTAAGTTCATGTGGTAAATCTTCAAATTCTTTTCGGGAAGATATATCTTCCGGATACATGTCTTTTGTAGAATATTGATTACACGACAGTACAAAACATCTGCCCTCCACTGCAACATGTCGCATCGTGGAAAACCAAGTATCTCTTCCATCAGCGGTTGGCGCGATATAAATTTGCACACCTTTATCATACATTGCTGCGCGAGCAAGCGGCATATAATTTTCCCAACAGATGAGCGATCCAATTCTTCCGTACGGCGTATCAAAAACGGGCAACGTGCTACCGTCTCCTTCTCCCCAAATAAGTCGTTCTGAACCTGTTGGTTTTAGCTTCCGGTGTTTGCCTAATAGCTCTCCGTCCGGTCCGAAAAATAATGCTGTACAATAGAGCGTTCCCTGGCTTGAGTCATTATTCTTTTCAATAACACCAATTACGACATATGCTTTCGCCAGTTTGGCTGCTTTGCCGATTTCCTCTGTTTCAGGACCTGGAACTGTAATTGAATTTTCCCAGTACTGGAAAAAATCTTTTCTACCTTCATCAGAACGGGATCCTACTATCGTTCCAAAAGACATGCCCCGAGGATACGCTGGAATAAACGCTTCCGGAAAAACGATAATCTTCGCACCTTCCTGACTCGCTTCTTCAATCAAGCGAACCGTCTTTTTTATCCCTTTTTCCTTATCCATCACTTCTGAACCGGCTTGTACAACTGCCACTTTAAACTGATTTTTTTGCTTCAATATAATCACCCTTCTAATTTGCTTCACTCGGGAAATATGTTTCTACTAAATCTTTATGATGATCATCTTTTTCCTGAGCATTTGTATCTTTTGTAATCATGCTAACTCCAATGAATGTCAAAATCCCTAAAATGAATCCTGTTGTAGCAGGTCCGAACGATAATGGCGAACCGAAAATATAAACTGCGGCAAGCGCGGCCTCCCCTACTATAATGGATGCGGCTGCTCCAGCTAATGTACCTTTTCTCCAATATAATGGACCAAGTGCTGCAGGAACAAGTTGCAAAACAATACCATAACCTAATGCCGCGACTGGAATGAGAAATCCTTGGGCAGCAGGGATAAAGGCAAAAATAACTACAATTAATGTCATCAATAATACAGTCATCTTACTAATAAAGGTCGTTTTAGCTGGACTTACATCTTTATTAATAAAACGCACATAAATATCGTTCACAAGCAAACTTGCAGAAGAAAGTAACGCACTATTGATTGTCGAAATACCAGCCGCAATGATAGCTGCTACAACGATGGCACCAAATATTGGTGCATAAGTAGAAAAAAATAATGGTATAATCGTATCGCTATTCTCCGGTGTAAGTCCAGGAACTAATCCGGGTGTATGTGCCATCATACCGATAAAAAGTGCTCCAAGCGCCATCAACCAAGAATTCCAAAACGGAGTAATAATAGATGTTTTCGCTAAAATCGTAGGAGACTTTGCAGAATAAAATTTTTGCCACATATGAGGCATAATCCAAAATCCGAACATTAACCCAACAGCTGTTTCTACTATACCAGGGAATTGCCCTTTATTTACAAGAATTTCAGGTGCTACCGATTGCAAATTAACGAACGCATTAAAACCCCCAGCACTATAAATAAAGATGAGCGTAATGACTAATAATGTCGTTCCAAAGAAAAAGCCCATAAATGTATCCGCCCATGCTGCGCCTCGTCCACCACTCAGCGTGACAATAATCCCGACGAAAACACCCATAATCAAAATGCCAACCCAATACGGGATCGCGTTATTAGTTAAACTATTTAAAGAAAAAGCCCCTCCAGTTATTTGAATAAGCATATATGGGATAAGGCCAATCATCCCGACGAGAGCAAATAGTATTCTTAAAAAAGGACTTTTATAATATTTTTCCATCATGTCGCCTGGCGTCACAAAGTTATGCTTTCTTCCCAAATACCAAATTCGCGAACCAAATAACCAGATGAATAAAGCATGAACAACAGCCCAGGCGGCAAAAGCTGAAAACCAAACCCCATCGCGGTAATGGTTACCAATTGAACCAAGCAATGTCCATGTACTGAAATAACTAGCACCTGTTGTCATCGTCATGACAATCGTTCCAAGACTTCTGTTTGCAAGGAAGAAATCACTTGGAGTGGCAATGTTCGACTTAGATGCCAAGTTACTAATCCAGAGTAATATCCCTAAAAATAAAATTAATACGACAATCGTCACTGCAACCTGGCTCATGTTTGTTCACCCTCCTGTTCAATTTTCATCATTTTTTCTTCTACGTTCTGTGCAAACGGTTTAAAAAACTTAAAATATATAACAAAAATAATGACAGTATTAATTGCATTTAACAGCAAAACCCAAGCTAAAGATTGTGGCAAAAATCCGATGAATTTTAGGTCATTCATAATACCGAAATTCGGTAAAAAGGTTAATAAATAAATAATAAAGAACGCAGTAATCCATAGTGCATGGGCTTTTCTCATAATAATCCTCCCCTTTCCATAAAAAACATAAGATAAATTGTATTCACTTTCAAAAAATATTCAATTGAAAGCGTATTCAACTGTGTTATCATTTTACACTTCCGTTATCATGAAGTAAAATACATCAAAGGAATATAAAACATTCCTTTTTGGAATAAACCTGGAGGTGACTATGCAACTACAGTTACGATCGTTAGAAGTGTTCATTACAGTTGTAGAAAAAAAAGGGTTTACAAAAGCTGCCGAAGCACTATATGTAGGTCAGCCAGCCTTAAGCAAAACAATTCAAAAGTTGGAACAAGAACTGAAAGTCACATTATTTGATCGATCAAGCAAAAAAATTCAACTAACAGATGAAGGAAAAGTTCTTTATGAGAAAAGTAAAGAAATATTGGCAAAAGTAACGAGCATACCCGAATCTTTACATGAACTATCCGAAGTTATTATAGGTGAGGTAAGGGTAGGAATCCCGCAAATTATTGGAACTGTCTTCTTTCCTCAAGTCGCTTATCATTTTTTGAAAAAATACCCTAAAGTGACGTTAACAACCGAAGAAGATGGAAGCGTCATTATAGAAAGTTTAGTAAATCGTGGGGAATTGGATATCGGCTTTGTCGTCTTGCCAGCATCTAACACGTTAGATGCTGAAGTCATTTATCAAGATACATTTGTTGTTTGCGTTTCATCAAAGCACCCGCTTGCTGGAGCAGAAGAAGTAAGCCTATCCCAATTGAAAGAAGAAAAGTTTATTTTATTCGATAAGTCATTTGCATTATATAATCTCATTCGAAATCATTGTATCGAGTCAGGTTTCTCCCCAGAGGTCACATTCCAAAGCAAGCAATGGGATTTAGTATTACAGCTAGTATCTGCCCAGTTGGGGATAACTGTAATTCCCAAAATACTTGCCAATAAATTAAATGATATTGATATTGTCGCCTTACCGATTACACAACCAAAAACGGTTTGGAACATTGGAATAATTACTAAAAAAAATGCATATAAATCTTATGCACTAAAGGAATTTATAAATGTAGTGAGGGAAATTTATACATCATAATTTCCCTTTACTACCATCTTACGGAAGAGAATTACTCCCTACCAAAAAACCTAGCAAATACTCTTTTAATCTATAAATCGCTATCGAAACCATTGATAAAATGTCAACTCCATGTTTTCCATTTCATCTGCTGCATTCCATAAATCTCCAATTTGCTATTAATAATCTGCTTCAAGCCTTCATATATTTGAAAAATTATGCCCTATTAATTCTTATCCAGCTGCACGAGATTCAGCTGTAATATCTGTTCTAGATAAAAAATAAGAGATGAAGTTGTAAAAGCATTTATACAACTACACGAAGGGGTAACGATAACGAAAGAGGAAATCATCGCTTTTTGCAAAGAATCTCTTTCTGACTTTAAAATCCCAGAGCATATTGAATTTGTTAAGGAGTTTCCTAGAACATCAATCGGCAAGATACAAAAGAATCTCCTTCGCCATTCTTAAAAATGTTTAATCGATGTACAAATATATATCTTCATATATCTTCCCGATTGCCAGATGGAATTATTTTTTAAGTACTAAAGCATTTACAATGTCCATGACTATTTCTGGATGAAGTTCTGGAATCATATGACCGATGTTCGGAATAAGCATCAAGGTTGCATGGGGAATCTCATTTTTTAATCGTTGAGCTTGTTCAATTGTCCCAAAAGGATCCTTTTCCCCGACGATAATCATGGCAGGTATATTAATTTCTTTATATCTACTACTCAAATTTTTTGAGGTTTCCGGGAAAGCAAGGACATCCTCACGGTTTGCTTTAAAGTGGCCTGGACGGAAGCCTAAAGCATAAACCTTTTCTCTGTAACCCTCCGGTACTTTTTCAGGTTCGAATGTTGCGGTTGCCATTGCATTTGCCATCCCTTTTCCTAGTGGAGTTTTTAACAATGTATTTAAAATAAAACTACCTAAAATGGGGGTTGTTACCAGTTTGGATAGGAAATCGCCATGTTCTGCGGGATAACCCTCTTTATACATTGCTGCTCCTAACGTTACAATTCCAGCTACTTCACTAGGATATTGGAGTGCATAGGAAAGGGTCATCGTACCACTCCACGAATGTCCGACTAGAATAATAGGTTTGTTGATTCTTAATTTCTTTAATGCCTTATGAATAAGCTTCGCTTGAAAAATAGGGGTCATTTCTATTTGTTTAGGTCTCTCACTATATCCGTATCCAGGCCTGTCAAACGCTATTGCGTGATAACCTTGTTTAGCGGCTAACTTTATGACATCTATAAAATCTCCACTAGAAAGCATTCCTCCATGTAGTAACACGATTGGTTGACCACTTCCTTCAGAAATATAATGAAGTTTAACATCATCAACTGTTATAAATTTTCCAATTGGTGGATATAAGGATTCTGCTTTTTTAAATTGCACTTGGTTATAAACATATAGCCCACCAATAAATACAGAGATAAGCAGTAATATCGTAATGACCAATGCTTCCTTCTCCTTTTTAACATTTTTTTAAACGCTCAGTAAATAACATTATTCACATACTTTTAAGTATGTTAGCTTCTTTAAAAATCCCGTAAATGTACGGGATTAATTTTCGGGCATTATTCCTTTCCAAATAATCTTTGAAACATCGTCAGCGATTGTACGTAATGGTACATGATCTGGAGAGACTAAGGACATTAGCATGATGCCATTTGTTAATGCATGAAGAATAACTGATAACGCGTGGGAATCAACATCACGTGTTACAAGATTTTGTTGTTGAAGTTTTTTCAAAATCTCAGAAGTCCCTTCGAATAACTGTGAAAAAGACGTGCTTAACTTTTCTTTAATTTCCTGATCTCTGCGTTTTGAAATAAATTCAAAAAAGAGTAATGGTTTATCGTTCTTTTCTTCTGCACAAGCACGAAATTCGTTTTCTAAAAGTACTTTTAATGCCTCCATCGAACTCCTGGAATTAAAAATATCCTCTGACTGTTGGGGAAGACCTTCTATAAGTTTTTTAAGACTACGGTCCGTAAGGACTAAGAACAAATCACTTTTGCTCGTAAAATGCCAATACACAGCACCTTTTGTCAATCCTGCTTCTTTGGCTACCTGATCTAAAGTAGCTCCTTCATAGCCATATTTTGTAAAAGTTTTTTCGGCTGCATCAAGGATTTTTGTTCGAGTATCTGTGAAGGAATGATTATTCTCGGATTGATAAGCCAGCAGTTTTTTTTTCAAATTCTCTTTATTTCCTAAATGCCGTCGTACTGTGGTCCAATGAACGTTAGCTTCTTTTGCCACATCAGCATAGGTTATTTTGTCATATGGATAATGCGTAGCAAGATTCTTAACAGCATCCATAATTTTGTCATATGGTTTCAATTTACAACACCTCAAAAACTTTTAAGTGCATTATATACATACTTTTTAGTATGGTTTTATTATATTTTAAATAATGAATAATGTCAACAGAATAGTCAGAATTTATAAATAGATCCCTTGAATATCGACTGATAAGAAACAAAAGAATCTTATTATTGTCTGAATTTTTGATATAATATACTTATCATGCTTAAGAGTTGGTGATATGTTGAGGGTTAAAGTACATAGGAAATTAAGTAAAAGTGAGACGTTTACAGGTAATGTTGAACCATTAAATTTGGATGACCTTCCAGGGGTTTCTCCATCTAAACATGGTTGGTTCTTTGACTGGAGGACAGAGTTTAACAATCCTCGTCGGGAGGTATATAAGTTAATAATACTTGGTTCTCCTGACATACAAGGGTTGATATCTTTTGAGTATGATGAAGGCTTTGTTTTGGTTAGATTTCTTGAGTCTTCTCCCGATAATAGGAACAGATGGGGATTATTTATTGCTCACCCGCTATTGGCTTTTGTATGCATGAAAAGCTTTGAGAGCGGGAATGATGGGATTGTATGTATTGAAAGCAAAATCAATCCAAGACTTATTCGATATTATGAGAGTCTTGGGGCTCGATACATTGGCAATAATCGTCTAGTTATTTTTGAACTTGAATCAATTCGACTTCGTAAGTTATACTTAATGGAAGGAGAGTGATATGATGATAAAAGATCGCTCGTTAAGTAAGATTGGTCAACTGGCACACGAAATTGATACAAAGGACAATGGCATTTATGCTTGGGCACTTCCAGATACAGCGGAAGAACGACAAAAGACTCGTGACTTAATGAAAAAAGCAATTGAGGAAAATAAAAACAAAAATAAAAATAAATAGTCATTTTAAAAGAAGCGTCCTCTTTCTTTTTTAGGAAGAAGTGTTGCTTCTTTTTTAAATTATAAGAAAGCTTTTTTAGAATATTAACAATCTCACTGGTATCCAAATACCGGAAAAACGGAAAGAAAAAGAAGAAATCATAAATATCAACAAGTCCAAGAAACAAAGTGTCAGCTATGTTTGTTTGAGATGTCATGAAAAGGAAGAGATTACAATTGATATCGCCGGAAAATTTGATTTTATCCTATACAAGCGCACATCTTCCTGTTAAAATTTACAGTATATTATTCAAATACGGAGGAGAGCTGAGATGAGCATAGTGAAGGAAAAAGGTTACTTTGGACAATTTGGCGGGAGCTTTGTACCTCCTGATCTGCAAGAAGTATTGGACGATTTAGATAAACAATTTGAAAAGTATAAAGATGATGAAGAGTTTATTCAGGAATACAATTACTATTTAAAGGAATATGTCGGCAGGGAAAATCCACTAACTTATGCGGAAAGATTAACAAACCGGCTGGGCGGAGCAAAAATTTATTTAAAACGAGAAGATTTGAACCATACAGGCGCGCACAAAATAAATAATGCTATCGGACAAATTTTACTTGCGAAACGAATGGGAGTAAAGCGAATTATCGCTGAAACCGGCGCAGGCCAACACGGGGTGGCGACAGCTACTGCCTGCGCGATGTTTGGCATGGATTGTGTCATCTATATGGGTGCAGAAGATACAAAAAGGCAGGCTCTGAATGTATTTCGTATGGAATTATTAGGTGCAAAAGTTGTCCCTGTCGAGAAAGGACAAGGACGTTTAAAAGACGCCGTAGATGAAGCATTGAACGATCTCGTACAAAATCACAAGAATACGTTCTACTTGCTTGGTTCTGCGGTAGGCCCTCATCCGTATCCGACGATCGTGAAACATTTCCAATCGATTATTAGCGAAGAATCAAAAAGACAAATTATGGAGAAAGAAGGAAAGCTACCGACCGCTGTTATTGCTTGCGTTGGGGGAGGAAGCAACGCGATTGGAGCGTTTGCTCATTATATCGAGGAAGATAATGTCCGCCTCATTGGTGTAGAGCCTGATAAAGCCCCATCTTTGACGGAAGGCGTTCCCGCTGAACTGCATGGATTTAAATGTTTGGCACTGATTGATGAAGAAGGGAATCCAAAACCAACGTATTCGATTGCCGCAGGATTAGACTATCCAGGCATTGGCCCTGAACATAGTCACTTGAAGGTATCGGAACGTGCAGAATATTACACTGTTACGAATGAAGAAGTGCTTGAGGCATTTCAAATTTTATCGAAAACAGAAGGAATTATTCCTGCATTAGAAAGTGCGCACGCTATTGCCTATACACTTAAACTCGCACCAACGCTTAAGAAGGATGATGTCCTGATCGTGAATTTGTCAGGGCGTGGGGATAAAGATGTTCAGCAAGTTTTTGAAATGCTATAAAACACTTGACAGGGGAAGAACTCTTCCTCTGTTTTTTCTTTACGGGGATGTCGTTATGAGAGATAATCATAGCAACATCCTATTTTATTTGGGAGGCTGGCCAAATGAGATATTCAAAGAAGAAGGATGTCATACATGAAAACCCATTGACCTATAATGATTATGCCAGTCTAGATGACGGCAAACGTTATGAGTTGGTTGACGGCGTTTTGGAATTAATGAGTCCATCTCCGACACCCAGTCATCAAATGGTTAGTTCGGAAATTCATAAAAGGTTTTTAAACAGCTGCGAAGAAAACTATATATGTTTTTGTGCACCAATCGATTTAATTTTGTCGGACACGATGGTCAGGCAACCGGATTTAGTTCTCGTTCATCGTGACCGTTTTTCTAAAATTGTAAAAAAACGCGGAATTGTAGGTTCCCCTGATCTTGTCATTGAAATTTTATCCCCATCTTCGGTTAAAAGAGATAAAGAAAGCAAGCTGGAAACATACGAACGATTTTCAATCCCAGAGTATTGGATTGTTGATCCAAACAATCGGTGTATCGAACAATATTTACTGAGTGGTGAGCAATATACCTTGCCCACAGTATACGAAGAAGATGACAAAATCCAATCTGACAATATTTCTTGTGTATCGTTTTCCATGAAGGAGATTATGGAAAATGTATTAGAAATACCGGAATAATAGATGTTGGAAAATACATGAACGTACTTACCTAATCGTTGTAAAGTGTCGAAAATCCTGCTATTCTAGAGTTAAGTGAAATTGGAGTGGAGTTGATATTGTGCGTTGTCCAAGTTGTCAGCATAATGGTACAAGGGTGTTGGACTCAAGACCTGTTCACGAAGCTCGCTCCATTAGGCGGCGAAGAGAGTGTGAAGCTTGTAATTATCGTTTCACAACATTTGAAACAGTGGAAGAGACGCCGCTTATCGTTGTAAAAAAAGGCGGAACAAGAGAAGAATTTAGCAGAGAAAAAGTGCTTCGAGGTTTAATTAAAGCGTGTGAAAAGCGTCCTGTCCCACTTGAAGTTCTCGAAGATGCCGTTAGCAATATTGAAAAAGAATTAAGGAATGAAGGCTCACTTGAAGTGAGCAGTGAGGATGTTGGCGAACTAGTAATGGAGCATCTTGCTGATATTGACGAAGTGGCATATGTAAGATTTGCATCTGTTTACAGGCAATTTAAAGATATAAACGTATTTGTAGAAGAGTTAAAAGAATTATTGAAGCGTGTGGATAAATGATAACATGGATGATCAAGAAAGAGCCTAAAGCCATATTGACTTTATGCTCTTTTTTTCCAGCTAAAGACTTGCAATCCATGAAGTTTTTCGGGGAAGAAATGTTGATTTTTCGTTGGTTGCATCCAAGAGTCTTGATAAGCGAGCTTATCTGCCTCTTGGCTTCAACCAACGAAGATTGACTTCCGTCAATCTTAACGGCTTTACGCCGTTTAAAATTAACATTAGCATGCCGCAATGACAGGAAGAGAATTTCTGTTGTTAATTCGATGAGGTTATAGCATATTCAAAGGAGTACTAGAATGGGCGGATTGTTTTTACGGAAAAATGGGGGATTGTGATGGGGAATCATTGGAAAGAGTTGCTTCCGATTGATCACTACCAAGTGCGTTCGAACGGATTGATGCATGATTTTTATAGAAAAACGTTGACTTCTTTGTATCAACCGCTCATTGGCGCAGTTGCCTACAGCCTATATATGACACTGTGGAGCCAATTGGAAAATGAACAAGACTGGAGCGAACGTGCGACTCATCGCAGCCTAATGAATATAACCCAACTCGATTTAAAGGAAATTTTGCTGGCAAGAAAAAAATTAGAAGGGATTGGCCTTCTCACAACATATGTAAAAGAAGAGAATGGGGAAAGAAGTTACTTGTATCAACTTGAAGTGCCAATGTCACCGGATAATTTTTTTAATGATGGGGCATTAAATGTTTATCTTTATAACCGGTTGGGAAATCATCAATTTCAACAATTAAAGAGAAAATTTACAACCACCACCCATGTAGAAGGATTTACTCTCATAACAGCGGCATTTAATGAAGTATACGATTCGCTCCATCCTTCTGAAATGAGGACAACAGAGTCTTCAGAAATCTCTCAAGCGATGGAGCTTGAAGAAGGCAGCGCCTATTTAAAAGAAAAAACCGGTTCGTCCATTTCAATCGCTGAGGACTTTGACATGGAGTGGCTCGAACAAAGCTTATCTGATCTAATCGTTCCGAAAGATGCGCTAAATGCCGAAATGAAAGATACAATCAAAAAACTTGTTTACATATACAACATTGAACCTTTGCAAATGAAGCAATTGATCGAATCAACTTATGTCAAATATGATGAATTGAGTGCTGAAGCCCTTCGAAAATCGACACATGAATGGTATGCCGTTCAACATCAGAACAAGCTTCCTCATTTAAGTTTGCGAATTCAACCACCAATGTACAAACAACAGAAAAAGAAGCAAGCTGAGACAGAAGAGGAAAAAGCAATGGAATTATTTGAATCGATCAGCCCGTACGAACAACTGGAAAAAATGGCCGGTGGTGCCAAGCCAGCTGCAAGTGATATAAAAATTATTGAAGGCATTATGTTTGAACAAAATTTGAATCCGGGTGTTGTGAACGTATTAATCGATTATGTCATGCGGACGAATGATATGAAAATGGTGAAAGCCTATATCGAAAAAATCGCTGCCCATTGGGCTAGGAAAAACATTAAGACTGTAAGTGAAGCCATGGCGTTGGCGAAATCAGAGCACCGAAAATATCAGGAATGGTCAAAACCTGCAACTGCGCGGAAGAAGGCGTATTCTGCAAAAAATGAACGTAAAGATAAACTTCCGAAATGGATGACTGAAAATAAACAGGAACCTGTTCAAGATTTATCGGATTTTGAACAACAGAAAAGGCAGCTTGAAGCCCGGCTCAAAAAGTATAGCGATTAGCCCTGCCGAAAAACCGTTATAAAGAAGGTGCAGGAAATGGAACCCATTAAAAATACGCTTCAAGAGATGATGAACAAAAACAGCTTTCAAAACAGGCTGTTAAAAGTTAAAAAAGAGATCCTTTCAAATGAACAGATACGTGAATTTGTAGCGGATCATGCTTTATCGAGAACAACCGTTGAAAGAAGTTTGTCCAAGCTATATGAATTTAATCAACAACATAAAAACTGTGTAAAATGCCCTGGTTTAGCATTATGCCCAAATGTGTTGAAAGGCTATAGCCCCAATCTCTTTTTAAATCAAGGTTCGATTGACGTTGGCTATTCCCCGTGCCCTTTAAAAGAAAAACAAGATGAAGAGCGTAGGCAAAGATCGCTTTTTCAAAGCCTATACGTACCAAAAGAAGTGTTAAATGCCCGTTTTTTAGAAATCGAGATCAATCCCGAACGTTTCGACGCGATTCAAACAGCGGAAAAATATGTAAAAGACTTTGTACCTGGTAAAACAAAGCACGGCCTTTATTTTTACGGAGACTTCGGGGTCGGCAAAACGTATGTCATGTGCGCGATTGCGAATGAACTCGCACTTTTAAAAAATGTGAAATCGTTGATGGTGTACACACCCGATTTCTTTCGTGATTTGAAGAATGCGATTGGAAGTGATCGTTTTCTAGAGAAACTCACATATATTAAAACAGTGCCTTTGCTTATCCTTGATGATATTGGAGCGGAAGCAATATCTGGCTGGATCCGCGATGAAGTGCTTGGTTCAATACTCCAATATCGAATGATGGAAAATCTGCCGACATTGTACAGTTCAAATTACGATTACAATGAGCTTGAAGAGCATTTAGCTTATTCCGAGAAGGCAGGAACAGAACTGTTAAAGGCGAAGCGGATTATGGAGAGAATCCGCCATTATACGATTTCGAAATACATTGGCGGCAAGAACCGCAGGGAGAATTTTTCGCTCTCTAAGTGACTGAATGCCTATCTTATGAAAAAAAGCCTCATTTTTCTCCTTTTGCAGCCATATATTTGTACAAGGTATGTCGCTGAAGGAGGGGCTCTTTTGATTAAAGTGGAATTTTCGAATGAACATGACTGCGAGGCGATTTATAAATGCATCACAGAGCATATAGAAAAAGGAAACTATGAAACTGTTTTTGGCATATCAGCACGTAAAATTGGCATGCATCAACTGTTTGTATCTTTTGATAAAGATGAAGTCACATTTAAATATGCACTTCAGCCGATGCTGGCTCGTGTATTTCGCCGTTATATCCTTTCTCAATATGAAATGAAGTGGTTTCATCAATTGCTGGAAAATAAATTTTACTTTCGTGATTATGATGAAAAAAATGCAATAGCCTCCATTTTTTTTCTCATTGTCGATGGGAAGCGAACAGAACTTCCGAACGTAAAAAAATTGCCTTCAAGAGAGAAGCTTATCGAGGAATCCATTCAATCGTTATTAATGGAAGGTTTTCAAAAAGAATTGGCATTTAGCTTTGATTCATTTATAAAATTCCGTCTAAAAGAGTATCAAGAATGTCTTCTGGCTTATGCGGAATTGGCAATTGATGAATACAAACTTGAACAGGATTACCAAAATTTTGTGGCTAATCTTCGATTGTTTTTGGAACGAAAGAAGCCAATTATTGATAAGCTGCATGTTGTCTATGGAAGTAAACCAATTTTCTATGATGATGATTTTCGTTTAATTCAAGAAGAAAAAATTACATCGTTTATAAAAAAATCAGGCTTTTTCCCCGGGAATATACCGGTTGAATCAACGCTTTTGCAGCCGCTTCTCATGTTGGCGCCGAATCAGATTTTCCTATATATTGATAATGAGCGTTCAGGACTTTTATATACATTGGAAAATATTTTTCAAGAAAGAATTACATTTTGCAAATTGACTGATCTGCCGAATCAAAGCAGTTCATTTTGAATAGCAAGAAAATAAAGCGATTCTGCTTGCATTTCTTTTTTTTAGTTCGTATAATAACTACATGTAAAAACATCTAAAAAGTGTTGATGGGGACACGGATTGCTGAACCCTATGTTTCAAAGAGAATGAAGCCTTGGCTGAAAGCTTCTAAACATAGCCTGCAATTCACCACCTCTGAACTTCAACGGGGAACTAGCAGTATCCGTTGACGGCATTTGCCGTTATCAATTTAAGCGCCGCATATGCACATGCGGAATCTGGGTGGAACCGCGAGACGATACTCGTCCCTTTTTTGGGGGCGGGTTTTTTATTTTTTGGCTCTGTTAAACGATGCCGTTGTAAACCCCGCGGGCACGGTTTGCCTTGCGAGAAGCGGGTATCAGCATTGGTCTTTAACAAAGCCTATTTTTTAAAAGGAGTGCAAAAAAATGGGAGAACACATTACATTTACTTTTCCAGATGGAGCAGTTAAGGAATATGCTGACGGAACATCGATAGAAGATGTTGCCGCATCAATTAGCCCTGGATTAAAAAAGAAAGCGATTGTCGGCAAGGTCAACGGCAAATTAGTTGATTTGCGCCGTCCATTACATGAAAGCGGAACAATTGAAATTATAACGCCTGAAAATCATGAAGCACTGGAAGTATTGCGCCATAGCACGGCTCACCTTATGGCTCAAGCGATTAAACGCCTTTATGGCGATGTCAATCTTGGCGTAGGCCCTGTCATTGAAAACGGTTTTTATTATGATATTGATTGTGAACAGCAAATTTCTTCTGAGGACTTTCCAAAGATTGAAAAAGAAATGAAAAAGATTGTCAATGAAAACCTTGAAATACGCCGCCATGTTGTAAGCCGCAAGGAAGCTGAACGAATGTACAAGGAAATGAATGATCCGTTAAAACTGGAATTGCTGCAAGACATTCCCCAAGACGAAGAAGTGACAATCTATGAGCAAGGAGAATTTTTTGATCTTTGCCGTGGGCCGCATGTTCCGTCAACTGGAAAAATAAAAATATTTAAATTATTGAGTGTTGCGGGGGCATATTGGCGGGGAAATAGTGACAATCAAATGCTGCAAAGAATTTATGGCACAGCCTTTTTTAAACAATCGGAATTGGATGAGTATTTGCGTTTGCTTGAAGAAGCAAAAGAACGTGATCACCGCAAGCTCGGTAAAGAACTGAAGCTCTTTACAATTTCCCAAGAAGTTGGACAAGGGTTGCCAATCTGGCTGCCAAAAGGGGCGACTATCCGCCGAACAATCGAACGTTATATCGTTGACTTGGAAGAGAAGCTTGGCTATCACCATGTGTACACCCCCCATCTTGCAAATGTGGAATTGTATAAAACGAGTGGACACTGGCAGCATTATCACGAAGATATGTACCCGCCTATGAAAATGGATGAAACGGAAGAGCTTGTCCTGCGCCCGATGAACTGCCCTCACCATATGATGATTTATAAAAATGAGCTAAGAAGCTATCGAAATTTACCTTATCGTGTTGCGGAACTCGGAACGATGCACCGCTTCGAAATGTCAGGTGCGCTTGCAGGACTACAACGGGTGCGTTCCATGACATTGAATGATGCCCATATTTTTTGCCGTCCCGACCAAATCAAAGAGGAATTTATACGTGTAGTAGAATTGATCCAAAAGGTTTACAAGGATTTTCGTATTCATGACTATTACTTCCGACTTTCTTACCGTGATCCTAATGACAAAGAGAAATATATTGATGATGATGAAATGTGGGAGAAAACACAATCCATCCTTAGAGAAACAATGGATGATCTCGGTTTAGATTATATTGAAGCGGAAGGAGAAGCTGCTTTCTACGGACCGAAGCTTGACGTCCAAGTAAAAACAGCGCTCGGTAAAGATGAGACACTGTCAACCGTGCAGCTTGACGTTCAATTGCCTGAGCGCTTTGACCTCACCTATATCGGTGAAGACGGCAAAGAGCATCGCCCTGTCGTCATTCATCGCGGTGTCGTTTCAACAATGGAACGTTTTGTGGCATTTTTAATTGAAGAATATAAAGGTGCGTTTCCAACATGGCTTGCGCCTGTGCAGGTGGAGGTCATTCCTGTTGCAGAAGTGCATCTTGACTATGCGAAAAAGGTGGAAGACAGCTTAAAACGTGAAGGCGTACGGGTAGAAATTGATAGCCGAAATGAAAAAATCGGCTATAAAATCCGTGAAGCTCAAGTTCAAAAGATCCCATATATGCTTGTTGTTGGTGATAAAGAAGTGAAAGGGAATTCCGTGAACATCCGAAAATATGGCGAGCAGAAATCCACTTCAGAATCGTTGGAACAATTTATTCATTCTATTAAGAATGAAATTGCAAACCGTTCGTAACAATTGACAGGACTGCCTGTCAGATGGTATAATACGCTAGTAAATGAATATCTGACAAAGCAAGCAGGAGCGCCCGCTTCTCACCTGTTGACGCCTTTTGGCAGTTGCCGGGTTTTAGTATGAACAATGAATGGGTTAAGTGTGGGCGTTTTTGTGTCCACACTTTTTTATGTTAGGAAAAATGAACACTAAATTGCTTTGTTTTGATGGTTTATCTAGTTTATAAAATCTATTGGAGGTGGCTAACTATTAGCAAAGACATGTTGGTGAACGAGGCCATTCGTGCTCGCGAAGTTCGGGTTATCGGTTCAAATGGAGACCAAATTGGTGTAAAAACGCGTCAAGAAGCATTGGAAATGGCACAAAATGCAAACCTTGACCTTGTCATGGTTGCGCCAAACGGCAAACCCCCGGTCTGTAGGATTATGGATTTTGGGAAGTATCGCTATGAACAGCAAAAGAAAGATAAAGAAGCCCGGAAAAAACAAAAGACGATTAACGTCAAAGAAGTTCGCTTTAGTCCAACGATTGATGAACATGACTTTAATACAAAGCTCAGAAACGCAAGAAAGTTTATCGAAAAGGGCGATAAAGTAAAAGCGAGCATCCGATTTCGCGGTCGTGCAATCACGCACTCGGAGATCGGCAGGGAAGTATTGAACCGCCTTGCTGATGAACTAAAGGACATTGCGGTCGTTGAATCGAGACCGAAAATGGATGGCCGAAGCATGTTTTTAGTCTTGGCGCCAAATACGTCGGATTCAAAGTAAAAAAATCAGTTCAAAAAGAAGAATATTCATTTTCTGGATGGACGTTCTTGAGGAGGAAGCATTATGCCTAAAATGAAAACCCATAAAGGTGCTGCAAAGCGCTTTAAAAAAACAGGAACAGGAAAGCTTAAGCGCCAGCACGCTTACACAAGCCACTTGTTTGCTAACAAGTCGCAAAAACAAAAGCGTAAACTTCGCAAAGCGGCAGTGGTTTCAAGCGGTGACTTCAAACGTATTCGTGAATTGCTCACATATAAGAAAAGATAACGGATTCTAGGAGGTAATTGGTTATGGCAAGAGTGAAAGGCGGCTACGTCACTCGTCGACGTCGCAAAAAAGTATTAAAATTAGCCAAAGGTTACTACGGTTCCAAACATAAATTATTCAGAACGGCGAATGAGCAAGTGATGAGATCACTTCGGTATGCATACCGTGATCGCCGCCAGAAAAAGCGCGATTTTCGCAAGCTCTGGATTACAAGAATCAATGCGGCTGCACGTTTAAACGGCCTCTCTTACAGCCGTTTAATGTACGGCTTGAAAAATGCCGGCATTGACATTAACCGCAAAATGCTTGCAGATCTTGCTGTTAATGATGAAAAAGCATTTGCTGACTTAGCTGAAAAAGCAAAAGCCAGCCTATAAGCAAGACTATTAAAAATCATTTCCTATTTCATGATAGGGAATGATTTTTTTGCTTTTTAGCATAACATTCAATTATTTCACCCATAATAAGGAAGAGTAAATATCTATTGATTTTTGGTGAAATATGAAGAGTAAGGATACAATTTCAATTTTTCAAATGATCTTATTATTTATGACAGGGATTGGTCTGAAAAATCATGTTATCGCAGTTCCGCATTTAATTAAAACAGCTGGAAGGGATGCATGGATTTCAGTCGTAGCCATGTCGATTTTATCGTTAATTTGGGGGCTTCTGATTCTTTATATTTATAAAACAATGAAAGGGCAGCATATTAGGAAGTGGCTTGAGAAGAACATAGGAAAGCTATTTACCAACATATTAATCGTCATCAGTGGTTTTTACTTGCTTGTCATGGCGGCAGTCACATTAAAAGAAACGATTATGTGGACGAATGTTTCCTATTTACTATCAACCCCACCATTGATTCTAACGATTTTATTTATTTTACCTTGTATGTTAGCGGCATTAACGAGGCTTCAAACCATCACGATCACAAATTTCTTTTTTTTATTGTTTGTCGTTATTTTTGGGTTTTTTGTCAGTTTTACGAATATGCAGTTCAAAGATTATTCGTTGCTGCTGCCTATTTTGGAAAACGGCCCCCTTCCCGTTGTAAAAGCAATGATTTACCAAGGCACTGGAATGGCTGAATTAGTGTTTTTGCTTGTTTTGCAACACAAATTTCGATCAGAGTTTCGCTATCGCCATTTTTTAATTAGTGTTTTTATACTGACAGGACTGACATTAGGTCCGCTAATCGGTGCAATTGCAGAATTCGGGCCAACAGAAGCAGCGATGCAGCGTTATCCCGCATATGAAGAATGGGGGCTTGCAAGGCTTGGTAAGTATGTGGAACATGTTGACTTTTTTTCGATTTATCAGTGGCTAGCTGGGGCGTTTATTCGGATTACATTGATTTTATATACGCTTAGAGTGCTGATTAACAAAAAAAGCAAAAAAATAAATCTATGGATTATTTTATCTGCATCCGTTATTGTTGGTACGCTTGTCGCGTTTCCGATTGATGAAAGAGTATTTTTTAATATGTTGATGCATGTTCTATTGCCTTTAACGTTTTGGTTTTTTCTAGGGTTATCCATTTTTTTTGGAATCATTGCTTTTATGAATCGAAGGAAAAAAAGGGGAGACAACGATGTTCAAGAAACATAAAACGTCCGGCGAAACAAATGAGGAAGAAAATGATAAGGAAAATATAACAGAAGAATCCATTCGTAAATTATTTGAAAATAATCCCGATGTGGTCTTGCAAACGTTCGAATTTGACGAAAATACGGTTACGTTTGTTACTTGCGAAGGCTTAGTTGATGCAGAAGTTATAAATACTGTAATCTTTGAGAGGTTTGTGCTATTTTTCAATAAGAAAAAAAATAAACTACTTTCCGAGGATGATATAAAAAAGTCGCTCTATGTACCGGGGCTCCAACGAATTAGCTCCAAAAAAAAGATGATCGCAGAAGTCTTTGCCGGAAGACTCATCGTCCTCTTTCATAAAGAACAATTCCTTTTTTCAATCGATATTGCAAAACGGCCTCAGCGTAATCCGGAAGAAACGAGTACAGAAGTCTCGATTAAAGGGCCGCGGGATGACTTTATTGAAGACCTCGTGACAAATATCGCTTTAATACGCAAGCGCCTGCGTACAAATTCATTGGCTATAAAAAAATATGAAATTGGGACACGTTCCCAAACACAAGTCGCCGTCCTCTATCTTGATGACGTTGTGAACAAAGAGATCATTCAAGAGATTGATCACAGATTGAACCGGATTGATCTGGATGGGATTTATAGCGGGACACAATTAAAAGAACTATTACAAGACAAAACATACACATTTTATCCAATCTTCCACTATAGCGGCCGGCCAGATTTTGCGGTAAACAGCCTTTTAAACGGCCGTTTTCTTATTCTTGTAGATGGGGTGCAATATGTTATAATCGGCCCGGTAAATTTAGCTTTTCTATTAAAGACAGCGGAAGATACTGAGAACATTTATCTATTTAATTCATTTGAACGGGTTATTCGATTGGTAGGATTAGTTATTGCGATTTTTCTTCCTGGTTTTTGGCTAGCGTTAAGCACTTATCATCAGAATCAAATTCCGATTGTTTTTTTAGGTACGATTATCGAAGCAAGAAAAGGAGTACCTCTGCCAGCTCCTGTGGAAGCGCTCTTTATGCTGCTTTTATTTGAATTTTTTAGGGAAGCAGGGTTGAGGCTTCCGATTGCGATCGGGTCAACATTAAGTGTCGTCGGCGGATTAATTATCGGAGATGCAGCGATTCGAGCGGGTCTAGCAAGTCCGTTAATGATTGTATTAATCGCCACTTCCTTCGTTGCCACTTATACGCTTGTAAGTATGTCATTGCATGGCATTGTATCGATTTTAAGGATTTTTGTCATGGTTTTCTCCTCATTTTTCGGGTTGTTCGGCTTCTTTATTTCCCTTTTTCTTATCGTGCTTTATGCAGCGAACATCCAAACGTTCGGCGTTCCGTATTTAACGGTTCCGAGCAATTTTGACTATAAGCAATTGCTGAAAGTTATCTTTCGCATTCCTGAGCGGAAGTATATTTCCCGTCCGAGTATGATGGGGCCGAAAGATGGAACGAGAAGGCCAAGAAAGGATTGAAAGCTATTTGATGAGACGTGTCGTAATCGTGGTCGTCCTCCTTTTTTTACTATCAGGCTGCTGGGATCTCGAAGAGGCGGATCGAATGGATTATGTTCATGGCATTGGCGTGGATTATAAAAATGACAAGGTGACGGTTTATATTCAGATTGTTAATTTAGGTACTCTTGGAAATACGGAAGGTGGTTCAAGTGGAGAATCTGATCAAGTAACGATAGCGAGTGCAAGCGCTGACAATATTAACAGCGCCGTTTTTAACATTTATAAGTCTGCACAACGAAGGCTATATTGGGGTCATGACACTTTTGTTATTTTGACGGAGGAGGCTCTTGAGCAAAATCTAATGAAAAATGCGCTTGATCTCATTGACAGGTATCGTGAAACAAGGTACCGCATACGGATATTTTCTACAAAAGACGACTTGGAAGGTCTTTTGAAAGCGTCGCCAGCTTTTGATGGGTCGCCTATTTTTACAAGGTTGACTGATATTGATAACACATATGAGCAAAGTTCGCGAATTAAAGACATAAGTATACGTGAACTTCTCATTTCATTGCACGAACCGGGTCACAACGGGATGATTCCGGCAGTAGGGATTACAGACAATACGTGGGAAACTGAGAAAGAACCGAAGCAGATGATTGAATCTGTCGGTGTTGCGATTGCGACACCGAACAACTTTAATGGATTCATTACCGGGGATGATATTAATGGGTTAAGATGGATGCAAAGAGATTCGAAACGAAACAATGTATCGGTTTATAAAGACGGAAAGCCGGCTTCCGAAGTCATTATCGTTAAACCGAAGGTTTCCTTTGATATTACTAAGAAAGGAGAAAAAGTCATTTTTAACGCAACGGTTAACGCAAAAGGAATTATTAACGAAGTGCTGCAAGATATCGATCAAAAATTTTTAGTAAAAGAGTTAGAAAAAAATATAAAAAAAGAAATTATGCAAACTTATAAGAAAGCACTTGAAATTGATGCAGATATTTATCGGCTATCGGAAAAATTATATCGTAGGGATTTAAAAACGTGGAAAAAGATAGAAAAAAAAGGGGAAATAAAATTAGATGAAAATTCTTTGCAAGTAAAGGTCAATATTGATCTTGTCAATTCAAAGTTAAATAACATAAAACCAATTGTAGAATAATGTTCTGTCTTTTCATTTGCAGCTCTAGTTGTTCCCTGTATAATAAAAGAAAAATGTGGTTTTCTTTTTAATGCGTGTTCAAGTAGGAGGACAAAAAGAGCCTATTTCAACTAAAGGCAGGCCATGTCCTGTGATAACGTTGAACTGACTCACATCCTGTGAGCCTCCGGACTTTTTGAACAACCTCTTTAAGTAAATGGGGGAACAGTAAATGGAGATTGATTGGCAGAAACTTTTTTCAATGCAGCGTGAATTAGATGAACGCATTATCGTTGAGCATCAGTTAACGGGTACATATTTTTTAGAGCGATTGCTTGCCCTTCAAGTGGAAGTTGGTGAATTAGCAAATGAAACGCGTTGCTTTAAATATTGGAGCTTAAAGCCGCCTGCTGAACGATCTGTCATTCTAGAGGAATATGTAGACGGCATTCACTTTATTTTATCCATTGGACTTTCGCTTGGGCTGGAAACGACGATTCCGAATAAACGATTTGTAAATAAACAGAATGAAACTAGTATGGTTAAACAATTTCTAGTTGTAAACCGTTGTATTTCGAGTTTAATCATGGATAACTCGTCCAATGCTTATGAAGAACTGTTTACTGAGTATTTAACACTCGGAAAAATGCTTGGCTTCCATGAAGCAGATATTCAAACTGCTTATTTTGAAAAAAATAAAATCAATCATATGCGGCAGGATGAGGGGTACTGATCCAGAGGCCAGAGGTCAGAAGCCAGATTTGTGTAAATTTGCGAAAGAGCAAATTTAGTGATTTGACAGAGGTCAGGTATCGGAAGCCAGAAGCCAGATTTGAAGAAACCAATTTTTTTGTATTTCAAAAAAGGAGGATTTATTACATGTCAAATTTAGATGAAACACTGTCAATGCTTAAGGAGTTAACGGATGCAAATGGGATTCCCGGAAATGAACGGGAACCGCGTGAAGTCGTGCGCAAATATATTGCGCCGTATGCGGATGAAATCATGACGGATCATCTTGGAAGTTTGATTGCCAAGAAAAACGGTACAGAAGATGGCCCAAAAATTATGGTTGCTGGCCATTTGGATGAAATTGGATTCATGGTTACTCAAATTGATGACAATGGATTTTTAAAATTTCAAACGGTCGGCGGCTGGTGGGAGCAAGTCATGTTAGCGCAGCGGGTTACTGTTATGACGAGAAACGGGAACATCCCTGGTGTGATCGGATCGAAACCGCCGCATATTCTTTCGCCAGAAGCGCGTAAGAAACCGGTTGATAAAAAAGATATGTTTATCGACATTGGCGCTTCAAGCAAAAAAGAAGCTGAAGAATTTGGAGTTCGCCCGGGAGATTCAGTTGTCCCCGTTTGTGATTTTACTGTCATGAAAAATGAAAAGGTACTAATGGCGAAAGCATGGGACAATCGCATCGGATGTGCGATCGCAATCGAAGTGCTCCGCCAGCTAAAAAATGAGAAGCATCCAAACACAGTCTATGGTGTGGGAACAGTTCAAGAGGAAGTAGGCTTACGTGGTGCAAAAACAGCCACTCACTTCATACAGCCTGATATCGGTTTTGCGGTCGATGTAGGAATTGCTGGGGATACGCCAGGTGTAACCTCGAAAGAGGCGCTTTCCAAAATTGGAAAAGGCCCACAAATCATTATGTATGACGCGTCGATGGTTGCGCACAAAGATTTAAGAGATTTTGTAACAGATGTTGCCGATAAAGAAAATATTCCGTATCAAATGGACTTCGTTCCAGGAGGCGGTACTGATTCCGGAAGCATTCATTTAACGGCAAAAGGCGTCCCAGCTTTATCGATTACCATTGCGACACGCTACATTCACACACATGCGGCAATTTTACACCGTGATGACTTTGAAAATGCTGTGAAATTAATTGTTGAAGTGATTAAACGCCTTGACAGGGAAAAGGTGAATGAAATTATTTTTGGTTAACGGAAAGAGCATGGCAATTGCCATGCTCTTAAAATTTGCTATTGCAGCCCCTCCGCCATATTTTTAAGGAGCTCTCTTTGTTCGTTTTGATCAGAGTTCTTCCACAACACTTCAAATAAAACCCCTAGCCCTGGAAGCATTTTTTCTTCACCGCTTTGGATCGCATCCACAATTGTATGCTCAAGCTGGGCTTCGTCGCTGCCTTTTACATTGTTCAGTATCGCTTGTCTCAAGTTAAAGTCCATTTACATAACCTCCTTTTTGAACGTGCTTTAAACCTATTTTCTACATAAAACGAATGGAATATGTACTAAACAATCATTATAATTGACGAAGAGGTGAGAACATTGTTGTGGATTGAGTCAATGAAAAATGACCGTGTAAAAAAATGGAAAAAGCTGCTCACAAGAAAAGGACGCGAAAAAGAGCGATTGTTTTTAGTTGAAGGCCATCATTTGATTGAGGAAGCTTTGAAAGAAAAAATTGTAAAAACAATCATTATAGATGAAGAGAAAGAAGTTCCAAAAGAGTGGACCGTAAACGAAAAAGAGATTGTACGAGTTTCAAAAAACGTTTTTAAAGAAATAAGCGAAACAGAAACTCCTCAAGGAGTCATTGCGGTATGTGATATGCTAAAGCAACAAAAGTTAACATATGATCAGGGAAAATATTTACTTATTGATCGCGTACAGGATCCCGGGAACGTTGGGACGATGATACGGACAGCAGACAGCGCAGGTTTTGATGCTGTCATTCTAGGCAAAGGATGCGCCGATTTGTACAACGGAAAAACGATAAGAGCAACACAAGGCTCGCTTTTTCACATGCCTGTTTACCAACACATACTTGAAGAAATTGTGAATGGCTTAAAAATCAACAGTGTCAAGGTATACGGCAGTGCACTGAAAGGGGCGAGAGATTATCGTTCTGTTGAAAAAACGGATTCTTTCGGCTTGCTTGTTGGGAATGAAGGAGAGGGAGTTCAAGAACAACTTCTCGCGATGTGCGATGAGAAAGTGTCTATCCCGATTTTCGGACAGGCTGAATCGCTTAACGTTGCGGTGGCTGCCGGTATTTTAATGTACGGACTCAGCAATTAAATTCCCTTTTTGGAGGAGAGAAGCAAGCGTCTCTCCTCCATTCTATTTTTAAAGTGAGATAGGAGTAGGTTTCGAACATGAGCGTATTACTGTTGAAGCAACTGGAAAAGCGAATAGGCAATACGACAATATTTTCACCCTTTGATTTAGAGATAAAAGAAGGTGAATCTGCGGCAATTCAATGCAACGTCCAAGTAAGCCAGCTGTTGATTCAAATGTTAATCGGGGAGACCCAAGCTTCCGGAGGACAGATTTATATTTCCGGATCAGAGTTTACGTCATATAAGAGGATATGTAAGCAAATCGGGATTTTAAGTTTAAATGAAGGATTGTATGAACGGTTAACACCTTTTGAATATTTAACTTTATATAAAAGGCTGTTTGAAGTGAATGTCGATGTTAACGAATGGCTTCAAAGCATTGGTTTAACAAAGAATGTAAGAATTAACAAGCTATCTTTCTCGGAAAAAAAGCGGCTTCAGATTGGAAGGGCCATTTTGCATAAACCCTGCACTTGTCATTTTAGAAGAGCCTATCCAAAATGTGGATATTGAAAGCATTTTTATCATTCAAAACATCATTTCAACCTTAACAAAGCAAGGGAAGGCTTTGTTGATTATGACGGGCAATCTTGAGAATGCAATTATGATGTCAAGCAATGTTTACAGGCTTAATGCAGACGGGCTCAAAAAAATCGATATCGTCGAAGATGAGGATAATCAAGAAGAAAAACATGAAAAAACGATCAAAGAAGAAAAGACCTTGAATGAAGAAAACGAAGAAGATCCACCACTCAATCTTGCACAATTTCGTTTTGAAAAAATCCCTGTGAAATTCGATGACAAAATTATTTTATTAGATCCGACAGAGATTGACTTTATCGAAAGTAGCGAAGGCGTATCGAATGTACATGTTAAAGGCGAGGTATTCCCGTGTTCTTATACATTAAATCAGCTTTTCGATCGGTTATATCCTTTCGGTTTTTTCCGTTCCCATCGCTCTTATATTGTGAATTTGCAAAAAGTAAGAGAAGTGATTACATGGACGAGAAATAGTTACAGTTTGATTTTGGATGATTCCAAAAAAAGTTCGGTTCCTCTCTCAAAAGGGAAATTGAATGAACTGAAGGAGATTATCCGCATGTAACGCGAATTTCATTCCGTTTTTCAGCTGAAACATTGCTCCATTCATCAGGAAAAATGACTCATTCATCGTTATTTATACTCTTTTCACCTTGATATTACTGCGTTCTATGAGAAGAGTTGTTACTCTTAAATCAGCGAGCGACAACGAACCAAAACTTGGTGAAAGGAAGTTAAAAAATGGAAAACGTCATTGAAGTGAAGCAATTAGGCAAATCGTTTGAAAACAAAATCGCGTTAAAAAACGTAACATTTACTGTAAAAAAAGGTGAAACGTTCGGTTTCTTAGGTCCGAGCGGCTCGGGGAAAACGACAACGATTAAACTTTTAACCTCTCAATTGCAGCATACTACCGGCGAGGTTGCCGTGTTCGGGAAGCCAATTTCAAAGCTGAAAGATCCAACTTATATGAAGCGGATTGGGATTTTGACAGATAATAGCGGTCTTTACGAAAGGCTTACAATTTATGATAATCTTTCCTTCTTTTGTAAATTGTATGGCGTAAATGAAAAACGAATGGATGAAGTGTTGGAATCGGTTAATTTACTGAATGAGAAAAAGACAATCGTCCAGAAATTATCTAAAGGGATGAAGCAAAGGGTTACTTTAGCCCGTGCAATGTTGCATCAGCCGGAATTGCTTTTCTTAGATGAACCTACATCAGCGCTAGATCCAGTTAATACAATGCATATTCATGAAGGGTTAAGACGGTTAAATCAAGAAGGGACGACGATCTTTTTAACGACACATGATATGCAAGAAGCGGAAAAACTTTGCGACCGCGTGGCATTTTTACATCAGGGAGAAATTAAGCTGCTTGATACACCGCAAAATTTACGAATGCAGTACAGTGATTCAACAATAACGCTCGTATTAAAAGGAAACCGTACAGTTATCGTCCAAAAAGATTCAAAAGGGGCAGACGAAATTTATCAATACATGAAAAACGGTGAAGTGGTATCCATTCATTCAAATGAACCGACACTTGGAGATATTTTCATAAAATTAACAGGGAGAGAATTAGCATGACATTATCATTCAAGAGAGTATTTGCCATTTTTCAAAAAGATTGGAAAGACTTATTAAAAAACTCTTATATTATATTTACGATGGCCATTCCTTTGATCTTTGCAGCATGGTTGGGGCGGATAGGAACAGAGGACGGTTTCCTTCATTCATTGCCAATAAGCTTAGCCTTAGTTATTTCGGGCTGTTTCGTGCAAGCAGCGATGGTGGCTGAAGAGAAAGAGAAGAACACATTAAGGGGATTATTGCTTTCTCCGGCAAGTACAACTGAAATCCTAATTGGAAAAAGTTTGTTAACAGCGGCTGTAACGATAGTGATTATTATAGGTTCAATTTTTCTTTCTGAATTTAACGTTCAGTCCATCTCTTTGTTTTCGCTGCTTATTTTATTGAATTTGGTTACCTTTATTTCGATTGGAACGATTCTTGGGTTAGTATCAAGAACAGTAATGGAAACATCGATTATTGGAATGCCAGTTATGCTTATTTTTGGTATGGGTTCCATGTTTAAAACAATGATTGAAAACGAGACGTTACTGAAGATACTACATTATTTACCAAGTGAACAATTCAATGAGGCATGGCTGTCAATGAGTGAAGGTGGGAGTTTTGGCAGTATTGGCAACAATCTGCTTATCCTTTTGGTTTGGTGCATCGTTGCGCTAGTCATTAGCTTTATCACATATCGGAGAAGCAGTTTTGATAAATAGATTTACGATCCCCATTCAAAATAGAGTGGGGTTTGGTTCGCTTTCCGTGGCTTCGAAATTTGTGAAACATTCATTGTCCTCGTTGACAGATAGGGAGTTCCACAGATGAATCCTTATCGAAAAAGAGGTAAGGAGCCATGACAAATATAAATATTCCAGTATCAGTTTTAAATCTAGCCCCTATTCGCCAAGGACAGGGGACGAAAGAAGCGATAGACGCCATGGTCGACTTGGCACAAGCTACTGAAAATATGGGCTATACAAGATATTGGATAGCAGAGCACCATAATACGCCAACATTAGTAAGTTCAGCTACTCCCATTTTAATTAAGCACACGCTGGAACACACTAATAAGATTCGTGTCGGTTCTGGTGGCATCATGTTGCCTAACCACTCCCCTTTAGTAGTTGCTGAACAATTTGGAACGATGGCCACCATCTATCCCGGACGTTTGGACTTGGGCTTAGGACGGGCGCCAGGTACTGATCAGTTGACCGCAAGTGCGCTAAGGCGGTCAAAAAGTGACACCGTCTATACATTTCCTGAAGATGTACTTTCATTGCTTACCTATTTTGGTCCTGAAGAAAACCAAAGTTATGTGAAAGCCTATCCAGGTGTGGGTACAAATATCCCGATCTATATTCTCGGTTCGTCGACCGATTCTGCTTATTTAGCAGCTAAATTAGGCTTGCCTTATGTGTTTGCTTCCCATTTTGCGCCAAGATTTATGGAGGAAGCCGTTTCGATTTACCGTGAGAAATTTCAACCATCTGAATACTTGGATGCCCCGTACATGGTAATATGCCTAAATGTGATCGCAGCTGAAAGTGATGAAGAGGCCGAATTTGAATCGACAACGATGCAGCAATTTTTCTTAAATGTTGTTCGAGGTTCACAGACACCATTAAGCCCGCCGGTTTTAAATATGGATGCGCTTTGGAGTATGCAAGAAAAAGCAGTTGCTCAATCGATGTCGAGCGTGACGCTGTTAGGGAGTAAGGATTCGATCAGAAAACAGCTGACAAACTTTCAAGAGAAGTATCATGTCGATGAAATCATGGCTGTTTCTTATGTTTTCAATCCTGATAAACAAAAACGTTCGTATCAAATACTAAAGGAAGTCGTTGACGGAAAATAAGGAAGCCTATATTTGTTCGCTGACTTGCGTTCATCCGGTTTTTTTAATACTATATCTATAGTTAACAGAATAAGAAACAAAGACAATGAAGGAAAATAGTAAATTGCCGCTCGCCAGCTAGGGAGGAAGCACCGCCTGACTGAAAGTGTTTCTATGGATGATGCAATTGAATTCAGTCTGGAGTCGCTGCCGGTAGCAAGGCAGATCGGGTGCAACCGTTAAATTAATGAAGTGAACATGATGTTTCATGTTAACTAGGGTGGTAACGCGGAATCTACGATCTTCGTCCCTTTTTAGGGGTGAAGGTCTTTTTTATTTAGATTAGAAAAAACTTAAAAAGGTGGTATATAACGTGCGGGAACGTTTGCTGGAATTAAAAGAAGAAGCATTAGCAAAAGTTGCTGAAGCAACAACAATAAAGGAATTGCAAGATGTGAGAGTCGCCTACTTAGGCAAGAAAGGCCCGATCACAGAAGTGCTCCGGGGAATGGGGAAGCTTCCTGCAGAAGAACGCCCCATTATTGGGCAATATGCGAATGATGTTCGCAATGAAATTGCGTCAAATTTGGAGAAAAAGCAAGCAGAGCTTAAAAAGCTAGCCATTGAAAAGCAGCTTGCAGAAGAAACGATTGATATTACATTACCGGGAAGACCTGTTAAAGTCGGCAACCATCATCCTTTAACAGCAATTGTCGAAGAAATCGAAGATTTATTCATCGGGATGGGGTATCAAATTGCGGAAGGTCCCGAAATTGAAAACGATTATTACAATTTCGAAGCGTTGAATTTGCCGAAAGATCATCCTGCTCGCGATATGCAAGATTCGTTTTATATTACAGAAGACATTTTGCTCAGAACGCATACCTCTCCTGTACAAGCACGGACTATGGAATCTCATCATGGCAAAGGGCCCGTGAAAGTCATCTGCCCCGGTAAAGTGTACCGTCGAGATACAGATGATGCAACCCACTCTCACCAGTTTACACAAATTGAAGGGCTAGTCGTTGACGAAAATATACGCATGAGTGATTTAAAAGGCACGCTTCGTTTGTTTGCCAAAAAAATGTTTGGTGAAGATCGGGAAATTCGTTTGCGTCCAAGTTTCTTTCCGTTTACGGAACCGTCTGTTGAAATGGACATTTCATGCTTTAAATGTGATGGAGAAGGATGCAATGTATGTAAAGGAACAGGCTGGATCGAGATTCTCGGATCCGGTATGGTTCATCCGAATGTTCTCGAAATGTCGGGATTTGATTCAAAGAAATATACAGGGTTTGCTTTCGGTATGGGACCTGAACGAATTGCAATGCTAAAGTATGGAATCGAAGATATCCGGCATTTTTATCAAAATGATATTCGCTTTTTAAAACAATTTAAGCAAGCTTAGGAAAAGGGAGAGAAAAAAATATGTTTGTTTCTTATCGTTGGCTTCAAGACTATGTCGACATTTCAGATATTAGCCCTCAAGATTTAGCGGAAAAAATTACGAGAAGCGGGATCGAAGTTGATTCGGTGGAACTGCGGAGCAAAGGCGCGGCAAACGTTGTTGTTGGTAAAGTTGTAGAGTTACATCAGCACCCCAATGCAGATAAATTAAATGTGTGCCAAGTTGATCTCGGTGAAGGCGAACTTTCACAAATCGTTTGTGGTGCCCCCAATGTTGCGGCTGGCCAAAAAGTTGCCGTTGCAAAACCGGGGGCACGCCTTCCAGGAGGCCTGAAAATCAAAAAAGCAAAACTTCGCGGTGAGCAATCAAATGGCATGATTTGTTCCTTGCAAGAGCTTGGAATCGAAGGAAAGCTCATTCAAAAGGAGTATTCAGAAGGTATTTTTGTATTCTCTGATCAAATTGAAATAGGTGCTGATGCACTTGAAGCGTTAAGTTTAGATGATACAGTGCTTGAGTTTGACCTGACACCGAATCGTGCGGATGCATTAAGCATGATTGGGGTTGCCTATGAAGTGGCAGCGATTTTGGGAAGGAAAATGAAAAAGCCGGAAATTAATCTTTCCACGGTAAATGAGAAGGCTGAAGACTACGTTTCGGTTTCAATCGAAGCTGGTGAAGATTGTCCTTACTATGCTGCCTTCATCGTGAAAGATGTAAAAATCAAACCGTCTCCTTTATGGCTAGCAAACCGCTTAATGGCAGCTGGCATCCGCCCGATTAACAATGTTGTTGATATTACAAACTATGTTTTGCTTGAATACGGGCAGCCATTGCATGCGTTCGATTATGACCGTTTAGGTTCAAAGGAAATTTTAGTCCGCCGCGCTAAAGAAAATGAAGAAATTGTCACGCTGGACAGTGAAACACGTGTTCTGAATGAAGAAATGCTTGTCATTACAAATGGAACAGAGCCAGTTGCTGTTGCTGGTGTCATGGGTGGGGCTTCTTCCGAAGTACAGAATAATACGACAAACATCTTGCTTGAAGCCGCTTATTTTGATGGAAAACGTGTTCGCACAGCATCAAAACAATTAGGGCTCCGAAGTGAAGCGAGCACACGTTTTGAAAAAGGTGTGGCAAGGAACCGTGTGCATGAAGCGGGACAGCGGGCGGCATATTTAATGCAGAAATTAGCCGAGGGAAAGGTTGTTGGCGGAGTCGCCCAAGCGGGGGAAAGGGAAGTTGCTTTAAAACAAATTGAAGTGACAGAACAGCGTATTAATCATGTGCTTGGAACTGACATTAAAAAAGAAGAAATTTCCTCGATCTTTGACCGGCTCAGATTTGATTATAAAGAAGATAATGGAAATTTTGTAGTGACCATTCCAACGAGGCGCCCAGACCTTTCCATCCCCGAAGACTTGATTGAAGAAGTTGCACGGCTATATGGTTATGATGAAATTCCTGCCACCCTTCCAATCGGAGAATCATTGCCGGGCGGATTAAGTCCTTTTCAGGAAAAACGCCGAAAAGTAAGACGTTTTCTAGAAGGTGCAGGCCTTTGCCAAGCGACGACATATTCGCTAACAACGCCTGAGAAAAACCGGTTATTTGGTCAAGAGAGCAGTTTGAAAAACATCCGCCTTTCTATGCCGATGAGTGAAGAGAGAAGCTGCTTGCGGACAGCCATCTTGCCCAGCCTTCTTGAAGCTGTTCAATACAACCTGAATCGTAAGCAAACAAATCTTGCCCTCTATGAAATTGGCTCAGTCTATTTAACGAAGGAGGAAAAATTAACACGCTTGCCGGAGGAAGAAGAACACGTAGCCGGTGTATTTACAGGAATGTGGTTTGAAAACAAATGGCAAGGTGAAATGAAAAAAGTTGATTTCTTTGTCGTAAAAGGCGTGCTCGAAGGCCTGTTTTTGCAACTAGGAATAGAAAAGAAAATATCCTTTGTGCAGGCGAAAAAAGAAGGGCTTCATCCTGGAAGAACCGCAGCAATTGCATTGAATGGCGAAGAAATTGGTTTTGTTGGCCAGGTTCACCCTACGGTACAAAATGATTTTGAAATCACTGAAACATATGTTTTCGAAATGTCGCTCGAAAAGCTGATTCAAGAAGCAGATTCCGAAACACATTATGAAAAACTGCCTAAGTTTCCATCCGTTTCAAGAGATATCGCGCTTGTTGTGGATAAGCAGGTTTCTGCAGGCGAGTTAAAACGTGCAATCATTGAAGCGGGCGGAGAACTGCTGAAAGAAGTTCATATTTTTGACGTTTACGAAGGAGAACCTCTGGAAGCAGGTAAAAAATCGCTGGCATTTTCACTACTTTACCTTGATCCGGAACATACATTGACGGAAGAAGAAGTAGCTGAGGCACACACCCGTGTACTTGATGCTGTACAGGAAAAATTCGCAGCGGAATTAAGACAATAAGACAGTGTTCAATCAGAAAGTTGGAAATCCCTGAAAACTAGGTTACTTAACCCCGAAGCTAGACGCTGGGTTAAGAAGTTAAACATTAGTGGCTAGCCTCACTTTTGAGGCGGCCACTTTTTTCCATCATAAGGCCCTAGTTTTTAAGTGAAGCTAATCGTTTTGCTTTCCCTGTATTCGCAAAGTGCTGTTTAGCGCATTGTCCAAGAATGCTTTCACCATATTTCGAGATAAGGGCAGCAGCAGCTTCATCAACCTGTTTTCCCGCTCCTTTCGGGAGAGCGAACCCAAATTGGGTTTCGAACTTATCCATTTCTTTTAAAAATGCATAGCGGGCAATAATGGAAGCGGCAGCGACAGATAGGTGGAGCCCTTCAGCTTGAGTTGCAAAATAAACGGAGGTAACTTTTTCTTTTTCGGTTGCAAGATAACGAAAATAAGTGTCAGGCTGTGCGAATTGATCAATTAATATGCCGTCATAATGTTCGCCCTTAATTTTCTCCATGACATTTAAAAGGGCCCGATTATGCAGCAAAGCTTTCATTTTTCCTTGGCTCATCCCTTTTGCTTGAAGTTCATTGTATTTTTTATTATGTAAAATTAATAGGCTGTAAGGGACTACATGCAATAGGTCTTTTGCAATTTCTGTAATTTTTTTGTCAGTTAAATGTTTTGAGTCTTTTACCCCAAGTTCTTTTAGAAGGGGATGCTGCTCTTTTTTAGCATAAACAGCAGCAACCGTAATCGGGCCGAAGAAATCTCCTGTCCCAACTTCATCAGAACCAATCATCGATAACTCCTGTATATGATGGGGAGGGCTCCATTGATGCTGGTCAATATGCTTTCGCTTATTGTTTTTCTTAGCCGAATCCCCTTCCCATCGCCCTGCTTCTTTTTGAGCTTCCTTTCCTTGAAACATGACTTTCCCAGACCGATACCCCGTAATTGTACAGCCGGGAGTTTTCGCTGCAAACACACTTCCGGGCGGCAATTTATTCGTTTTATATTTATTGTAATCCTCTCGAATTTCATTCATAATAGTTTCGGAAACAGTAAGAACAACAGTACACATTTTTGAATAAGCTCCTCTCTTATCGATTGGCAATTATAAATCTTTATTATATCAGAACCTCCGGAAATAATTATTTGTTTATTATTTTTTTCGACATGTTATCATAGTAGTAACACTCTTGTTGGCAAGGGGGCATTTTGGTGGCGGATGATAGGCAAAAATCCCGGACGACTGTTAAGATATATGATGAGCAATACACGATCGTCGGATACGAAGATCCGCAGCATATTCGTAAAGTCGCCAGGTATGTAGATGAAAAAATGCGTGAAATTAAAGAGACGAACCCTTTTTTGGATACGAAAAAATTAGCCGTTTTAACAGCTGTTAACGCTGTAAATGAATATATGAAATTGCAAAATAAGCAAAGCGAACAACTTCAAAAAGAAAATGAGGAAGATGAATGATTGATTTAATTATAATCGTTTTACTTATCGGGGGCTTCTTAATCGGGTTAAGAAGAGGGTTGATTTTACAGGTTGTCCATTTGACTGGTTTTATTATTGCCTTGGTTGTAGCCTACTTGTATTTTGATAACCTGGCTCCACATTTAAAGCTATGGATTCCTTATCCAAATTTTGTTGAAGGAAGCGCAAGCATCGTTTTGAATGCTTTGAACGTTGAGGAAATTTATTATCGTGGCATCGCGTTTGCCATTCTGTTTTTCGGTACGAAAATTGCGATGCATATTCTTGGTTCAATGCTCGATTTTTTAGCGGAACTTCCAATTTTGCGCACAATTAACAGGTGGCTTGGCGGCGTGCTTGGATTTTTAGAAATCTATCTTTTACTATTTCTTGTTTTATACATTGCAGCGATCGTTCCTGTTGAATCGATTCAAGGCGCTTTTGACCAATCGTTTATTGCGCAAAGCATGGTAAAACATACACCGTTTTTTTCGGCAAAATTACAAAATCTATGGGCAAGTAATATCACTTGAGACTTCTCCGTTGGGGAAGTTTTTTTAGGACGATTTGCTTCTTTAGCTAGAGTGAAAAGGGAAGTTGGTATAGCGTGAATAAAAAAGAGATCGTGAAAGCTTTGGAAACAATCGCAATTTATTTAGAATTAAAAGGAGAAAATTCGTTTAAAATTTCAGCTTACCGGAAAGCAGCAAGGGCGCTTGAAGAAGACCTGAGAAGTATGAATCAAATTGAACATGTCGAAGATTTGCCCGGCATTGGAAAAGGGACGGCTTCGGTTATTAACGAGCTGCTTGAAACCGGGCAATCCAGTTTGCTTGAGGAATTGAAAAAGGAAGTGCCAACAGGGCTAATCCCCCTCTTGAAATTGCCTGGCTTAGGCGGAAAAAAATTGGCGAAACTGTATGAACAATTAAATATCATAGATGCGAAATCGCTCCAAAAGGCTTGCGAAGAAAATCGTATACAGCATTTGCCGGGATTCGGAAAAAAGTCAGAGGAAAAAATTCTTTCTGTGTTAAAGGATTTTGGTAAAAGTCCTGATCGATTTCCGATTGCGATGGTCATCCCGATCGTAGCAGACATCGAACAGCAGCTCGCTTCAATAAAAGAGATTGATCGTTTTGCAGTGGCAGGGAGCTATAGGCGATTCAGCGAAACGGTGAAGGATTTGGATTTTGTCATTGCGACGAAAAAGCCTGAAGTCGCTGCTGAAAAACTATTGAAGCTTAAACATGTTTCTGATGTGATAGCCAATGGGGAGACGAAAGTTTCGGTTGAACTGATATATGAATATCCAATTGGCGTTGATTTTAGGCTTGTTGAGCCACACGCCTATGCAACGGCTTTGCATCACTTTACCGGATCTCAAAACCACAATATCCTCATGAGGCAGCTTGCCAAAAAAAGAGGCGAAAAAATTAGCGAATACGGGATTGAAACTGAAAACGGCGAACTGATCACGTTCGAATCAGAAGAAGAATTTTTCAACCATTTTCAATTGCATGACATCCCGCCGGAACTTCGCATAGGAGAAAAAGAGACGGAACGTTTTAAAGAAGATGTTGACCTTATCTCGATTGAGGATATAAAGGGCGATTTGCATATGCATTCCACATGGAGTGACGGGGCCAATACGATTGAAGAAATGGCGTTGGCCGCTATGGAAAAAGGATACGAATATATCGCGATTACGGATCATTCACAGTTTTTAAAAGTGGCAAATGGGCTCACGCCGGATCAAATCAAACAACAGCGGGAAGAGATAAAACGGTTGAATTCCTCGTTTTCAAACTTTGCAATTTTAACCGGTGTTGAAATGGACATACTGCCGGATGGTACGCTGGATTTTGATGATGCGCTATTGGAGGAAATTGATTTTGTCATTGCGTCCATTCATTCGTCTTTTTCACAAAACAGAGATAAAATTATGCAGAGGCTTATTCATGCATTGAACAATGTCCATGTCGATTTAATTGCCCACCCGACAGGCCGATTAATCGGCAGAAGATCAGGATATGATGTTGATCTTGACATGTTGATTGATGTAGCGAAAGAGACAAAAACAGCACTTGAATTAAATAGCAACCCGAATCGGCTCGATTTAGCGCCTAAATGGCTTGAAAAAGCCCAAAATAAAGGTGTGAAACTTGTCATAAACACAGACGCCCACCATGAACTGATGCTTGAACATATGAAATATGGCATCGCAACGGCAAGAAAAGGCTGGGTAAAAAGTGAAACGGTGTTAAACACGTATTCCATTGGGGAACTGCGTAAACATTTAAATCTTGATTAACGGATGCAGGGAGGAAATCGATTGCAAAAGAAAATGCTGCGACTGTTGGAATTTAATAAAATAAAAGAGAGATTAACAGAACATGCGGCCACCTCGTTGGGCAAGGAGTTGGCGATGGAACTGGAACCGTGCACGGATTTTGGAGCGGCTGTTAAGGCGCAGGAGGAAACGGATGAAGCGATGACGGCCATCAGGCTGAAAGGATCTGCTCCGTTTGGCGGCATTCGTAATATTCGTGCGGCAGTTAAACGTGCTGAAATTGGCGGAATGCTGAATACCGAGGAATTGCTTGATGTTTCAAGCACGATTTACGGTGGCAAGCAGCTTAAAAGGTTTATCGAATCCTTTGAGGAAAATGAGGTAAATCTTTCGATGTTATCTGGCCTTGCCGAAGAGATTATTCCTGCAGGTGAGCTTGAGGCAGAAATTAAACGGTGCATTGACAGTGACGGCCAGGTGCTTGACTCAGCAACTCCCGGTTTGCGAACGATCCGTCAGCAGCTGAGAAGCTATGAAGCGCGTATCCGTGAAAAACTTGAAACGATCGTTCGCTCAAGCTCCAATCAAAAAATGCTGTCAGATGCCATTGTAACCATCCGTAACGAGCGATACGTCATCCCTGTTAAGCAGGAATACCGAAGCGCGTTCGGAGGGATTATCCACGATCAATCTTCTTCAGGCGCGACATTGTTTATCGAGCCTGAGTCTGTTGTCATGATTAATAATCAACTGAGAGAAGCAAAGGGGAAAGAGAGGCAAGAAGTCGAAAAAATTCTAACGGCGCTTTCAAATGAAGTGGCTTCGTTTTCCGATCCATTACTTAGCAATTTAGAGGTGCTAGCTAAACTAGATTTTATTTTTGCGAAGGCTTTGTATGGAAAAACGCTTCATGCGACAAAACCGAAGCTGAATGAAAATGGCTATTTGAATTTCAAAAATGCAAGGCACCCACTCATTCCAAAAGAAGATGTCGTGCCAATTACAGTAGAGCTTGGGAAAGCATATGATTCAATTGTCATTACAGGGCCGAATACCGGCGGTAAAACGGTAACATTAAAGACAATTGGACTTTTAACGATTATGGCTCAGTCAGGCTTGCAACTCCCTGTTGAAGAAGGCTCTGAAGCGTCCATTTTTGAACATGTATTTGCCGATATTGGAGATGAGCAGTCGATTGAACAGAATTTAAGTACTTTTTCATCACATATGACAAACATTATAAGCATATTGGACAAAGTGAATTTCAAAAGCCTCGTTCTTTTTGATGAGCTTGGCGCAGGGACAGATCCTCAGGAAGGTGCAGCACTGGCGATTTCCATTCTCGATTATGTGAAAGATAGAGGGGCACGTGTCGTTGCAACCACGCACTATAGTGAACTGAAGGCTTATGCATACAACCGCGAAGGCGTCATTAACGCCAGTGTGGAATTTAATGTCGAAACGCTTAAGCCAACATATAAATTGCTTATCGGTATCCCCGGGAGAAGCAATGCGTTCGAAATTTCAAAACGGCTCGGGTTAAATGAGAAGATCATTGAACATGCAAAGCAACAAATTTCGAGTGATACAAAACGAGTAGACAAGATGATTACGTCGCTCGAAGAAACAAAAAAACAAGCCGAAATGGAGTATGAAGAAGCAAAGATACTCCGACAAGAAGCCGAGAAGTTAAGAAGCGAGTACGAAAAGCAAAAAGAAACGCATGAACTAGAGCGGGATCGTATTCTTCTTGAAGCAGAAGAACAGGCAAAACAAGCAGTAGAATCAGCAATGAAAGAAGCGGAAGCAATTATCAAAGAGCTGCGAAGCTACAAGGTTAGCGGTGTAAAAGAACACCAGCTGATCGATGCGAAAAAACGGCTCGAAGAAGCTGCTCCGCATTTAACAGATCGAAAAGAAAAATCGAAAAAGCAAAAAGAAAACCACCAACAATTATCACCGGGCGATGAAGTTGAAGTCACCCATTTGTCTCAAAAAGGCTACATTGTCGAGAAAATAAATGAGCAGGAATATCTCGTGCAAATCGGCATTATGAAAGTAAACGTGAATGCAGGTAATTTGAAGAAGGTAAAAACAAAAGAAACTGCTAATCGCACCTTCGTGTCCGTGAAAGGAAATGGCAGTACTGTGAAAACAGAACTTGACTTGCGCGGAAAACGGTATGAAGATGCGAAAATTGAAGTTGACCGTTATTTAGACGATGCAGTTCTTGCGGGTTATTCAAAGGTAAATATTATACACGGCAAAGGAACTGGCGCGCTGAGAAAGGGCGTACAGGAAATTTTGAAAAAACATCCAAATGTGAAAGGAATTCGTATGGGTGGAGCCGGCGAAGGCGGCAGTGGAGTAACCGTTGTTGATTTAAAATAAAGTTGGGAGATTGGCTTTGCGCTTCTGTTGCCAACTCTCCTTCTTAAACAACTAGCTAAGGGTGAGGAAATGGAAACGCTTTGGAAAATATTGTTGGTTTTTTGTGGAATTTTCTTTATAGCAGGTATGATCTACATTGTATTTTTTACGTAGGATGTTTAATTTCAACCAATTACCAAAAGTCATTGACAACAAGTGAGAATAAGCTAAAATGGTATTGAATGAATGGTCATTCATGTTTTGATAAAGGAGAGTAAAGATTGTGTCTAGATTAGGCAAAAGCAGGGGGCCGAAGTATGGTCAAATCATTGATGCAGCCGTTGAGGTCATCGCAGAAAACGGTTTTCACCAAGCCCAAGTTTCAAAAATTGCAAAAAAAGCAAAAGTAGCGGATGGAACCATTTACCTTTATTTTAAAAACAAAGAAGACATTTTAATTTCGGTTTTTCGGGAAAAGATGGGGCTGTTCGTAAGCTGTATTGAGGAAGCAATGGGTGACAAAGAAACGGTGGAAGACAAGCTGCTCGCCCTTATTGAAACATATTTTAAAAATTTAAGCGAGAATTACCACTGGGCAATCGTTACACAGTTGGAACTAAGACAAACGGATAAAAGGCTTCGTGGAAAAATTGGCGAAATTTTAAAGGATTTACTGATTCTTTTGGACACAATAATAGACGAAGGCAAGCTTCAGGGTGTCTTTAAACAAGAGATGGATAAAAGAATTGCAAGGCAAATGATTTTTGGAACGATAGACGAAACCGTAACAACATGGGTGATGAAGGATCGGAAATATGACCTTGTGTCACTCGCAGCGCCGATTCATCACTTGCTTTTAAGCGGGTTGCTGAAGGATTCAAAAACTCGGTAGCTTTAAAACGTTAATGAATTTTCACAATCATTTAATGCATGTTCCTTTCTCTTATGCTAAAATTCTTTTTGTAAGCTGGGAAAGCATGTGCATCAAAATACATTAATAATTCTAGGAGGGCTTATAAATGAATATTTATGTCATAATGAAAAGAACTTTTGACACAGAAGAAAAAATCGCGATTAATAATGGTGCTGTTGTCGAAGATGGAGCCGAATTTATTATTAACCCGTATGATGAATATGCGATTGAAGAGGCCATTCAAAAGCGCGACGAATTTGGCGGCGAAGTAACAGTTGTAACTGTCGGTGATGAAGACGCTGAGAAAGAATTGAGAACTGCACTTGCAATGGGCGCAGACAAAGCTGTTCTCATTAATTCAGAAGATTTGGATGAAGCAGACCAGTTTTCAACTTCTGTTATTTTAGCTAAGTACTTCGAAGATAAAGAATACGATCTTATTCTTGGCGGAAACGTTTCTGTCGATAACAGCACTGGACAAGTGGGTCCTCGTTTAGCTGAATTGCTAGGCATTCCATGTGTGACAACCATTACAAAACTTGATATAGACGGTACGAATGTAACAATCGAGCGTGACGTAGAAGGTGACATCGAAATTGTCGAAACTTCACTGCCTATTTTAGTAACTGCTCAACAAGGGTTGAATGAACCGCGTTACCCATCTTTACCAGGGATAATGAAAGCGAAGAAAAAACCTCTTGAAGAAATCGACTTAGATGATCTTGATCTTGATGAAGATGATTTGGAAGCAAAAACTGAAATCGTTGACCGTTATCTTCCACCAGCTAAACAAGCAGGTAAAGTACTCGAAGGCGAAATTAGCGATCAAGTCCAAGAACTCGTTAGCCTTTTAAGAAACGAAGCCAAAGTTATTTAACTATATGTACAAGTTTTCCGGTTTTTGAACAACTTCAATTAATCCAGTCTAGAGAGACCATTTATACGGAGGGATAGTAATGGCAAAGAAAGTATTAGTGTTAGGAGAAGCTCGAGAAGGCGAATTGCGAAACGTTTCCTTTGAAGCGATTGCAGCTGGTAAGGACGTTGCAGCAGGTGGAGAAGTGGTAGGAGTTATCTTTGGAGAAAATGTTACAGAACTTGGCAATGAAATGATTACATACGGTGCGGATCGCGTCATCGTTGTTAACAACGAAAAATTAAAAAACTATACACCTGACGGCTATTCCCAAGCACTTCTTCAAGTCATTGAAAACGAAAGTCCAGAGGGCATCGTTATGGGCCACACTTCTATCGGGAAAGATTTGTCGCCAAAAATTGCGGCTAAATTAGAAGCCGGACTTATCTCTGACGCAACGGGGGTTGAAGCTGACGGCGATGATGTCGTGTTTGTTCGCCCAATTTATTCAGGTAAAGCTTTCGAAAAGAAAAAAGTAAAAGAAGGCACTGTTATTGCGACTGTACGTCCTAACAACATTAAACCGCTTGAAAAAGATGAATCAAGAAGCGGAGAGGTTTCTGAGCTTGACGTTGATATTAAAGACTTGCGCACAATCATTAAAGATATCGTTAGAAAAACTTCAACAGGCGTTGACCTTTCAGAAGCCAATATTATTGTTTCAGGCGGACGCGGTGTGAAAAGTGCGGAAGGTTTTGAACCTCTTAAAGAGCTCGCTGACGTTCTCGGTGCAGCTGTAGGTGCTTCACGTGGTGCATGTGACGCAGGCTATTGTGATTATTCACTTCAAATTGGACAAACGGGTAAAGTTGTTACACCAGATTTATACATTGCTTGCGGTATCTCTGGTGCGATTCAGCATTTAGCTGGTATGTCCAACTCAAAAGTCATCGTTGCGATCAACAAAGACCCTGAAGCAAATATCTTTAGTGTTGCTGACTATGGCATTGTAGGCGACCTATTTGAAGTTGTACCATTGCTAACAGAAGAATTTAAAAAGGTTCTATAAAAAACGGGCAGAATGCCCGTTTTCTGATCTGCATCTCGCTTCAAGAATAGATAGGCAAAAAAATAGCACCCTATATAAAAGAGTGTTATACTTTCTCTAGAATGTGCAACAAGTATATCAAGGAGGTAAATTGAATGGCGATTGAACATGTAACCGATAGAAATTTTTCTGATGCAACAAAAGAAGGCCTTGTGTTGGCAGATTTTTGGGCTCCATGGTGCGGCCCGTGTAAAATGATTGCCCCAGTATTAGAAGAAGTGGACGCTGAAATGGGCGAGGACGTAAAAATCGTAAAATTGGATGTTGATGAAAACCAAGAAACAGCTGGAAAATTTGGTGTAATGAGCATCCCGACACTCATTGTTTTCAAGGATGGCGAACCAGTTGATCAACTTATTGGGTTTCAACCGAAAGAAGCGTTGGTCAGCACGTTGAAAAAGCATCAATAAAGCGAGACTTATCGGGGAGTTAGCGTCCGTTACCCCACTTAGGCTTCTTCGAAATCTCTAAATCTTGAAGCAGGGGGCTTACGGACAGTTGCAACGGGATAAAAGGATAAGTCATGTCTATCACTAAAGCCTGTCGGTTACACAGGCTTTTTTATATATTCGCAAAAAGGATGACGGAACGATGTCATTAAAAGATAAACTAGCTGTTCTTCCAGATGAACCAGGCTGTTACTTAATGAAAAACAAATTTGGTGAAATTATTTATGTCGGGAAGGCGAAAGTGTTAAAAAATCGGGTACGCTCTTATTTCACTGGGTCCCATGATACGAAAACCCAGCGGCTCGTCAGCGAAATTGCCGATTTTGAATATATCGTTACATCTTCAGATCTTGATGCTCTTTTGCTAGAATTGAATTTAATTAAAAAGTACGATCCAAAATACAACGTGATGCTAAAGGATGATAAAAGCTACCCTTATATTAAAATTACCGCAGAAAAACATCCTCGATTAATCATTACGAGGAAGCTTAAAAAAGATAAAGGAAAGTATTTTGGCCCCTATCCAAATGCATATGCAGCTCAAGAAACGAAAAAATTACTTGACCGAATTTTTCCGCTTCGTAAATGCCGTTCAATGCCTAAGACGGTTTGCCTATATTACCATATTGGACAATGCTTGGCACCTTGCGTAAAAGATGTTTCAGAAGATAAAACAAGAGAAATGATTGAAGGCATTACACGTTTTTTGAGTGGAGGCTATCATGAAGTAAAACAATTAATACAAGAGAAAATGCTAAAAGCATCAGAAGAGATGAATTATGAAAAAGCAAAAGAGTATCGGGATCAAATATTGCATATCGAAAAGGTAATGGAGAAACAAAAGATCATATTACATCATGCGACGGACTGTGATATTTTCGGCTACGCTTACGATAAAGGCTGGATGTGTGTACAAGTATTTTTTATACGGCAAGGCAAATTAATTGAAAGAGATGTCTCCTTATTCCCGTTTTACAATGAAGCGGAGGAAGACTTCCTTACGTTTATCGGAAAGTTCTATTTACAAAAAAATCATCCTGTTCCAAAAGAAATTCTTTTGCCGAAAACGATTGATAAAGAATTGGTTAGCAAGCTCCTAAAAATACGTGCAACCCAACCGCAAATAGGAAAGAAGAAAGAGCTTGTTGCTCTTGCGAAAAAGAACGCTAAAATTGCTTTAGATGAAAAATTCGCGCTCATTGAGCGGGATGAGGAACGAACGATAAAAGCTGTTGAAGGATTGGGTAAAATCATTGGCATCGACCCGCCTTATCGAATCGAGGCTTTCGACAACTCGAATATTCAAGGAGCAGATCCTGTGTCGGCAATGGTTGTTTTTACCGATGGAAAGCCCGATAAAAAAGAGTATCGAAAATACAACATAAAAACCGTGGAAGGTCCTGATGATTATGCATCAATGAAGGAAGTCGTAAGGAGAAGGTATTCCCGGCTGCTTAAGGAAAACGGCCGCCTTCCCGACTTGATTATTATCGATGGGGGAAAGGGACAAATTTCTGCTGCCCAAGACGTCCTTGAAAACGAGCTTGGCTTATCGATTCCAATCGGCGGGTTGGCAAAGGATGACAAGCATCGATCATCCCATCTTCTAATGGGTGCTCCGCCTGAACCTGTTACGATGCGGAGAAACAGTCAGGAATTTTATTTGTTGCAGCGGATTCAAGATGAAGTCCATCGTTTTGCTGTTACTTTTCACAGAGATACTCGCGGGAAATCAATGCTTAAATCAACCTTGGATGATATACCTGGGATCGGCCCTAAGCGGAAGAAAATGCTGCTAAAGCACTTTGGTTCCATAAAAAAAATGAAACAGGCGTCCCTTGAAGACTTCATTTCGGCGGGAATGACTGAAAAGCTGGCGAAAACAATTATGGATCATCTTAAAAAGGATGTTCAAAAAGTCCGGGAACGATAGGCTGCGAATCTCTTCGTCAGCTTGCTCTTCCGCTCCTCACTTAATTGAAAGGAGTTATGCACCTGCGCGTCTACAAGCATTGCTCCGAAGCATGCTTCCTCGGTGCAACTCGCAGCGGATCATAGAAGTATCGCTCGTCGCTGCGGTGCTGCTCAGAGCTACGCTTCCTCGACGGAGCCAGGATGGCGACATTTCAACGTTGGCCACAAGGATGTGGCCTGCCTTTAGTTGAAATACCCTCTCGTTGTCCTCCTTTTTGAACACATACTAAAAAGAATAAACATAGTGCATTTGTCAACGCACTATGTTTAGATTCATCTTATTTTATCTTTTAAATTTGATTCGACTGTAAATAATACAACATCCTTTTTTATTTGCTCAAACGTTTCGGTTGTACAGCGATTCATGTTTTGAACCTGCTCGGCCAAAAAACCTGCTTCAAGTTTGAAATGGGATGAATGATTGTAACTTGGATTTAATTCGAATAACATTTTACTTTGCTTTGAAGAAATAACCGAAAGTTCGCCCCATGCCGCTTCATGAAAGAATTGGCAAATTTCTTCAGCGCTTGACAATGGATATTTTCGGGCGAGGTGTTTTCCTGCCCAATAAAGGATTGGTTGCTCTTCTTTGCCAAGGAGTTCAGGCAATAATTCGTTTCTCAATAACGTATAAGCAAAGGGTGAAATGAGTTCTTCTTTTTTTTCTTTTGCATGTTGCATGATAATTGCCCCCTTTTTTAACTAACACTATTATAAAGCCAGTGGCCTTAAATGAAAAATGAAAAATGACGTTATCTTGACGCTAATGTTCCATGGGGTTACAATAAACTTGTCACATTTTAGCGACAAATCATATGTTGTGTGGGAAGAACAGTTTTTTAGCCGACGTAATCAATTTACAACAAAAATTTCTTTCAAAAGGGGGCAAAATACATATGGCGGCAACTCGAGATTTTGCGAGTCGCAGACTTCATTCGCTGTTAGGTGTGATTCCACTTGGCGTGTTTTTATTTCAGCATTTAACAGTCAACTATTTTGCGACTAGGGGGCCAGAGGCATTTAATAAAGCTGCTTCTTTCATTTCAAACTTACCGTATTTATATGTGCTCGAGTGGGTTATCATTTACCTCCCACTGCTTTTTCATGGTATTTATGGCGTTTACATTGCGTTCCAATCAAAAAATAATGCATCAAAATATGGTTATTTCAGAAATGTCATGTTTTTGTTGCAGCGTGTCTCGGGTATCATTTCATTAATTTTTATTGCATGGCATATTTGGCAAACCCGTATCCAAGTCATGTTTGGACAAGAAGTTAATTATGATATGATGCATGAAATTTTAACAAATCCGGGCTGGCTTATTTTTTATCTAATTGGTGTCATTACTGTAATCTTCCACTTTTCAAATGGTTTGTGGTCTTTCTGTGTAAGCTTTGGTTTTATTGTAACACCGAATTCCCAAAGAGTGTTTACGTACGTTTCTCTCATTGTATTTATCATACTCGCAATCATTGGAGTAAGTGCGATTTTGGCATTTGTTTAACTTTATTTAGCAGGGTTGAAACCCTGCTAAATAAAGTTAAAGCCTCCGGCGGATGTCACAGGTTTTTTAGTGGAGTTTATCGAGCTAGCTCGATAAAAATCTGGACGCAATTACGCCGAGGCGCAATTGATTATTAGAATAGAAGTTCGAAGGGGGCTGACACAATGAGCAAAGGAAATGTTATCATTGTCGGCGGTGGCTTAGCAGGCTTGATGTCAGCAATTAAAGTTGCAGAAGCCGGTGTAAACGTCGATCTTTTTTCAATCGTACCTGTGAAACGTTCCCACTCTGTTTGTGCACAGGGTGGAATTAATGGTGCTGTAAATACGAAAGGTGAAGGCGATTCGCCTTGGATTCATTTTGACGATACAGTGTATGGCGGTGATTTCCTTGCGAATCAACCACCAGTTAAAGCGATGTGTGAAGCTGCTCCAGGCATTATCCATTTGATGGATCGTATGGGTGTAATGTTTAATAGAACACCTGAAGGATTGCTTGATTTCCGTCGATTCGGCGGTACGCAGCATCATAGAACCGCATTCGCCGGTGCAACAACCGGCCAACAGTTGCTTTACGCATTGGATGAACAAGTTCGCCGCCACGAAGTCGCAGGACTTGTTACAAAATATGAAAACTGGGAGTTTTTATCAGCTGTTATTGATGATGACGAAGTTTGTCGCGGAATCGTCGCTCAAGATATGAAAACTTCTGAAATTAAATCTTTCTCAGCCGATGCTGTTATTATGGCAACTGGTGGTCCTGGCATTATTTTTGGCAAATCAACGAACTCTGTCATCAATACTGGATCTGCTGCTGCTTCTCTTTATCAGCAAGGTGTTATTTATGCGAATGGTGAATTTATTCAAATCCACCCGACGGCAATTCCAGGGGACGATAAACTTCGCCTCATGAGTGAATCTGCCCGTGGGGAAGGCGGAAGGGTTTGGACATACAAAGATGGGAAACCGTGGTACTTCCTAGAGGAAAAATATCCGGCATATGGAAACCTTGTGCCGCGTGACATTGCAACAAGGGAAATTTTTGATGTGTGCGTCAATCAAAAACTTGGGATAAACGGCGAAAACATGGTCTATCTTGACCTATCTCATAAAGATCCGCATGAGCTTGATGTTAAACTTGGCGGGATTATTGAAATTTATGAGAAATTTGCAGGAGACGACCCGCGTAAAGTTCCAATGAAAATTTTCCCTGCTGTCCACTATTCGATGGGCGGAATGTGGGTTGATTACAACCAAATGACAAACATTCAGGGTCTGTTTGCTGCAGGCGAATGTGACTACTCTCAGCATGGTGCGAACCGCCTCGGCGCCAACTCACTTCTATCGGCAATTTACGGTGGAATGGTCGCTGGGCCGAATGCGGTTGAATATATTAGCGGATTGGACAAGTCGAGTGAAGATATTTCTTCTGATGTCTTTGATCGCCAAGCACGCCAAGAACAAGAGAAATTTGATAACATTATTGCGATGGATGGAAGCGAGAATGCATACGTCCTTCATAAAGAACTTGGGGAATGGATGACAGACAATGTTACAGTCGTTCGCGAAAATAAAAAGTTATTGGAAACAGATGAAAAAATCCAAGAATTAATGGATCGTTACAAACGCATCAATATTAACGATACTTCAAAATGGAGCAATCAAGGAACATTCTTCACTCGCCAACTTTGGAACATGCTTCAGCTTGCTCGTGTCATTACACTTGGCGCTTACAACCGTAATGAAAGCCGCGGGGCACATTACAAGCCTGAATTCCCTGAACGGAACGACGATGAATGGTTGAAGACGACAAAAGCCATCTTTAACCCAGAGAAAAATGCCCCAGACTTTGAATATGAAGATGTTGATGTCTCACTAATTAAACCGCGGAAACGCGACTATACGAAAAAACATGAAGTAGCGGAGGGGAATGAAAAATGAGTGAAGAAAAAATGGTTCGATTTATCATCACTCGCCAAGACTCACCTGAGTCTTCCTCTTATCAGGAGGAATTTCAACTTCCTTATAGACCGAACATGAACGTCATCTCCGCTTTAATGGAGATACGCAGGAATCCGGTGAATGCAAAAGGGGAAAAGACAACGCCTGTTCAATGGGAAATGAATTGTCTTGAAGAGGTGTGCGGTGCTTGTTCAATGGTGATTAATGGAAAAGCGCGACAATCTTGTACAGCCCTCGTTGATAAGTTGGATCAGCCAATACGTCTTGAGCCAATGGCGACTTTTCCGGTTGTTCGCGACTTAGTCGTTGATCGGAGCCGCATGTTTAATGCAATGAAACGAATTAAAGCGTGGATTCCGATTGACGGAACCTATGATTTAGGACCTGGTCCACGTATGCCTGAAAGACAAAGACAATGGGCATATGAATTGTCGAAATGTATGACGTGCGGTGTTTGTCTAGAAGCATGCCCGAATGTAAACGATCGATCCGACTTCATTGGGCCTTTTGCACTTTCTCTCGTCCGTCTGTTTAATACTCATCCAACAGGCGCAATGCATAAAGAAGAACGGCTTAACGCATTAATGGGTGAGGGCGGAATAGAAGACTGCGGAAACTCACAAAACTGTGTTCAATCATGTCCGAAAGGCATTCCGCTTACAACGTCGATTGCTTCAATGAATAGAGCGACGACACTGCAGATGTTCAAAAACTTCTTTGGAAGCGACAACCTTTAAAATCTATAATTTTACAATAGAGTCTCCCCCAAGGAGGCTTTTCTTTTTTTTCACATGAAAATGCAACAAGTCATATACTAATTGAGACTAAACCTATCTCTTTTGAAAACAGTTCCTAAAGCCCGCGCAAGGAGGGTGGAACCGTTGAAAAATCGTTATCGACCGAAACCGCTTCTTACGAAAAGAGAACGAGAAGTATTTGAGCTACTAGTCCAAGACAAAACGACAAGAGAAATCGCGAAAGAATTATTTATCAGCGAAAAAACGGTAAGAAACCATATTTCAAATACAATGCAGAAATTAGGAGTGAAGGGGCGCTCTCAAGCGGTAGTCGAGCTACTAAGGCTTGGGGAATTAGAAATATAGAAGAATTCCGGTTTCCTTCCCTGGAAGCCGGGTTCTTTTTTCGATAATGATAAACATATATACGTTGAACAAAAGAATTTTAAACACAGTTGGTCTGAGTTTGGCAAAGATGCTTTCTCAAGACACTTCGAGACCTTCCGAACGACTGAAAGGAAAAGCAATGTTGGCCGATCTTCGGTTTCTTCGTTTAGCTATCAAAAGATTGCTATTAAAATCTTTTGTTCATTTGATATATCTGGGTTTTTGTCAAACAAAGTGAGCAACTCCACTTTGTTCTTCTCCGAGCATTTGACTTAAAATCGAAAACACCTCCTGTACTTATGTTCAGGAGGTGTTTATTAATTTCCCTTAAAAATTTGAAGATGTTTAGGCTTTACAAAAACTTCTTCTCCTGTTCGAAGCTTTAAATCTTCGTATTCTTCTTTTGTTAATTCAACTTCTAAAAATTGATTCGTATCCTTTCTTTTCAATTCGATATGAACCGCTCTTCCGACTGTATGAATATGTGCAATTGTCGCTTTTATTGCTTCTTTTAATGAACCATTCCGTACGATGGATAATTCATGTGGGCGAACATAGCCAAGTGCTTGATCGTTTTCCGAATGAGTAACATCTGGTACTGGCAATTCAGCATCCCCGTTAAAAAGTTTTCCATTTTGCACTCTTCCTTTAAATACATTGACATTGCCTAAAAAATTGTATACAAATGGGCTGTTTGGTTGTTCATATACTTCGTCTGGACTTCCAATTTGTTCGATTTTGCCTTCGTTCATGATGACAATTCGATTCGCTACATCAAGCGCTTCTTCTTGATCATGTGTGACAAAAATGCTTGTGATCTGAAAGTCATCATGCAGTTGCCTTAGCCATCGTCTAAGTTCTTTTCTTACCTTTGCATCCAATGCTCCAAAAGGCTCATCTAACAGCAACAGCTTTGGCTCGACGGCTAGCGCTCTTGCTAATGCGACCCGCTGTTTTTGTCCCCCTGACAATTGTGCTGGATAACGGTTCGCAAATGCCTCAAGTTTAATAAGTTGGAGTAGTTTATTCACTTTTGATTCGATTTCTTTTTTTGAAGGACGTGTTTTTTTGGGAAGTACTTTTAAACCGTATGCGATATTATCAAATACCGTCATATGTTTAAAAAGTGCATAATGTTGAAAAACATACCCGACTTTTCGCTTTGCAGTATGAAGATGTGTAATTTCTTTTTTTCCAAAATGGATGATCCCTTCATCGGGATCCTCAAGCCCCGCAATAATTCGAAGCAGAGTCGTTTTGCCTGAACCCGATGGTCCTAATAGCGCTACGAGTTCACCTGTTTGAATTTCAAGATTTATCTGTTTCAGTGCATGAAAAGAACCGAATGTTTTCGTAACATTTTCGATTAAAATACTCATTGATCTTGGCCCCTTTTACGATTGGATTTTAGATTTCCATTCAATAAAATTCTTTATGAGGAGCGTAATAATCGCGAGGATCGACATAAGTGAAGCGACTGCAAATGCAGCTGTAAATTGATATTCGTTGTATAAAATTTCTATATGCAGCGTCATTGTATTTGTTAAGCCGCGAATATGGCCTGAGACAACGGAAACTGCTCCGAACTCACCGATGGCGCGTGCGCTACAAAGGATAATCCCATACAGAAGCCCCCATTTAATATTTGGTAACGTAATGTAAAAAAAAGTTTTCAATCCATTTGCCCCTAATGATAAAGAAGCTTCCTCTTCAGCTTTCCCTTGCATTTGCATGACTGGAAGTAATTCTCTTGCAACAAATGGAAACGTCACAAAAAGTGTGGCAAGGACAATTCCAGGAACAGCAAAAATAATATGAATGTTATGTGAAATGAGCCATTGCCCTAGTAAACTTTGAGCTCCAAATAGGAGGATGAAAACAAGACCTGCTATGACCGGTGAAACCGCAAATGGAATATCGATGATTGTCGTTAATATACTTTTTCCTTTAAAATCAAACTTTGTAATTAGCCAAGCAGCGATGATGCCGAACAGAGTGTTAAGCGGTACGGTTATCAAAACTACGAGCAGCGTTAGTTTAACCGCTGAGAGTGCATCTGGATCTGCATTAGAGGCTAAGTAAGCATTCACACCTTGATCAAAAGCTTTCATAAAAATCGCAATGAGCGGCAAGATTAAGAATATGCTTAAGAACGTGATTGTTAGGATGATCAGAATGAACCGAATGAAGAACGGTTCAGAATTTGCCGTTGATTTACCAACGTATCCCGCCATTGTAAATCCCCCTTACTATTGCATGAATTTTTTATTTGACCACCACTGCATCCCGTTTATAAACAAGAGAATGATAAACGACATAATGAGCATCACCACAGCAATTGAAGTTGCTCCTGTGTAGTCATATTGCTCAAGTTTTGTCATGATGATAAGCGGTGTAATTTCTGTTTTCATTGGCATATTTCCTGCAATGAAAATAACAGAGCCATATTCGCCTAACGCCCTTGCAAAAGCGAGTGCAAAGCCAGTTATAATAGCGGGAAGTAATTCTGGAAAGATGACCTTTAAAAAAGTTTGCAACCGGTTTGCCCCTAAAATGGCTGATGCCTCTTCCAATTCTGTTTCAAAGTTTTGTAAAACAGGTTGCACCATTCTGACGACAAATGGCAGTCCAATAAAGATTAAGGCGATCGTAATTCCAATTGGAGTAAAGGCAATTTTAAAAGAAAAAAATTGTCCGAGCCAGCCGTTTTCAGCATAAAGTGTTGTTAACGCAATCCCTGCAACGGCAGTCGGCAAGGCAAAAGGCAAATCCACGAGTCCATCTATTAATTTCTTGCCGGGGAATTGGTATCGAACGAGCACCCAAGCGATGATGACGCCAAAGATTGCATTTATGCATGCGGCGATGAAGGAAGCACCGAAACTTAATTTATAAGATTCTACGACTCGAGGTTCAACAATGGTTTCCCAAAATTCGCTCCAACTCATCATGGATGTATAAAAGAAAATCATTGAAAGTGGCAATAGTACGAGAAGGCTAATATAAAGCATTGTAAACCCAAGTGATAATCCAAACCCAGGGAATACACTGAGTCTTTTTATTTTCCTGTTTTTCTTCTTCATGCTGTCACCTTCGTTTCGAAGATGGGGATGTCTCATTGAACAAACTGAGACAATCACCCATCAATTTTTAAAAATTATTTTTGAGGCAAGTAAATGTCATCAAATGTGCCACCATCATTGAAATGCTTTTCTTGGGCTTTTTTCCAGCCGCCAAAGTCTTCATCAATTGTGACGAGTTTAATTTCCGGAAATTGATCTGTGTACTTTTTCAGAATATTCTCATCACGGGGACGGTAATAGTTTTTTGCTGCAATTTCTTGTCCGGTATCTGAATATAGAAATTTTAGATAGGCTTCTGCGACTTCAGCTGTCCCTTTTTTTTTGGCGATCTTATCAACCACTGCTACCGGCGGTTCGGCTAAAATGCTAATAGTGGGGACGACTATTTCAAACTCTTCTTTTCCTAACTCATTGATTGATAAGAAGGCTTCATTTTCCCAAGCGATTAATACATCACCGAGACCGCGTTCAACAAATGTAGTGGTAGCACCTCGTGCACCAGAGTCGAGAACTTCTACATTTTTATAAATTTTGCTTACAAATTCCTTAATTTTTGTTTCATCATTATGATATTTTTCTTTTGCATACGCCCAAGCGGCAAGGTAATTCCAGCGGGCGCCTCCGGAAGTTTTCGGATTCGGTGTAATGACCGAAACATTTTCTTTCGTCAGATCATCCCAATCTTGAATGTTTTTTGGATTCCCTTTGCGAACTAAAAAAACAATCGTTGAAGTATACGGCGTAGAATTATGTTCCAGGCGTGATTGCCAGTCTTTCTGCAACAGATCGCGAGTATTCGCAATTTCATCGATATCACCGGCAAGAGCAAGAGTTACGACATCTGCTTCTAAACCATCAATTACAGATCGGGCTTGTTTACCAGATCCTCCATGTGATTGCTGAATGGCCACTTTTTGCCCTGTTTCTTTTTCCCAATATTTAATAAATTCTTGATTAAATTCTTCATATAATTCACGAGTCGGATCATAAGAAACATTTAAAATTTCTAGCTTTTTCTTATCTCCTGCAGTTACGTCTTGATTCGTTTCTTTTGTATTGCACCCAGTTAAAATGACGATGACAGAAACGGCAACGCTGAAAAATTTGGTTAAAGTTACTTTCATTAAAATTAATTATCCTCGCTTTCAAATATTTTCGAAACAATAAACTGCATTATAATAGTCAAATCAACTAATGAATGTTACTAAAAGATTGATTTATTAAGGCTGTCTGATTAACGAAGTAAGCTTGATTACAATTGTTGAATTGGCTGTATTTTCTTTGTGGCAATCGAATTTTTTGGTTTTCAATTCCATGGTTTGGCATATTTTCACCTCCGTTCTCATTGAAATAAAAAAGACTCCATGAAATCATACTTATGTATGTTCTCATAGAGCCTTCAGTTGACTGATCAGCAAACTTAAAACAAACTATTCCAATAGGATATATATAAATGCATAGTAGCGATTATTTTAAAAAATGTCAATACATTTTTAAGCTCAATGCATAGGACATAGATAAGAATATTAAAAAAGTAATATACTTATTATTTCTGTTACAAAAACCAAATTGCCTTGCAACTGATTGAAAAAAAAAGCAAAATGGAAACGTGAGACTTTTATTACTAGAAAAACAAGAGGCGAATATTGTGAATAATAATCCAATCGGAGTCATTGATTCAGGTGTTGGCGGGTTAACAGTTGCTAAGGAAATGATGAGGCAGCTTCCAAAGGAAACAATCTATTATGTAGGAGATACGAAAAGATGCCCTTACGGATCACGTTCTGAGGATGAAGTGATCGAATTTACATGGGGAATGGTCAGTTTCTTACTGGAAAAAGGGATTAAAATGCTTGTCATTGCATGCAATACAGCGACAGCTTTTGCGCTCGACACCATTAGAGAAAAAATAAATATTCCTGTAATCGGCGTCGTACATCCAGGAGCGCGAAGCGCCCTAAAAGTAACAAAAAACAAAAAAATCGGCGTTATCGGCACGGAAGGAACAATAAATAGCAAAGTTTATGAGCATGCATTAAAAAGCATAAATAGCCGTGTTGAAATAAATAGCAAAGCATGTAAACCTTTTGTTCCGCTCGTTGAAAGCAATTGTCTCGATGGGGAAGCAGCAATGAGCATTGTACGTGAACAGCTATCTTTTTTTCAACAAACTTCGATTGACACACTTATATTGGGCTGCACACATTATCCGTTATTACAACCGCTTATTCAAAGAGCAATCGGGGAAAATGTAGCGATTATTTCTTCAGGGGATGAAACTGCAAGAGAAGTTAGCACCATCCTGTATCATAGTGAATTACATACAACTGAAGAACACCCGGAGCATAAGTTTTTTACGACAGGAAGCAGCGATGTTTTTTCCGCAATTGCTAATCAATGGTTTGACACAATTTTAGACAACATTATTGAAATTAGTCTTTGATTAAAAACGAAAGATGTTTCTTTCGTTTTTTTTTAATAAGAAAGTGTAAATTGGCAGGTCTCTCAATTTAAACAAATCTAACCTTTCGCCTCTCACTTCCAGAAAGAACGCGTTAGCGTAGGTATTGCAGAAAAAAAGATTCCCGATATAATAAGAATCATGAAATATTTAAATTTTTACAAATTATACTTATGGTTCATTTGAAAGCGGATGACGACAATGATGGATAAGAGAGTATTCTTTTTACTGGGTTTTATTATGTTTTTGACGCTGACTGGCTATGGAATTGTCCTTCCCTCCTTGCCTTTTTTAGCTGACAATCTTGGGTTAACTTCTTTTCAAATGGGAACTCTCATAACGGGATGGGCGACAGCTCAATTAATTGCTGCGCCTTTTTGGGGAAGGCTTGCTGATAAGATTGGAAGAAAGCCGGTATTAATTTGCGGTTTAATCGGATTTGGAATTGCTTTTTATCTTTTATTATTCGCCAATAGTTATTGGCAGCTTTTATTGGCTCGAATGATTGGGGCATCGCTTTCCGCTGGTACATACCCTGCTGTTCTTTCCATTGTTGCCGATTCAACAAGCCAAGAACATCGCAATGTAGCGATCGCAAAAATGGGAGCAATCAATGGCCTGGGCTTTTTATGCGGTCCATCCATTGGCGGTTTTTTTGCACAGTTTAGTGTCCAATTGCCTTTCATTGTTGCAGGTACTCTTGCTTTTATAACCACACCTTTTGCATGGAAATACCTTGAAGAACCGAGTAGCGTTCATACACTTATTCGAGTAAAAACGTCTTACTTAAAGTCTTTTTCGATGCTTACAAAAAGAGGATATCGGGAGTTATATCTCGTTACTTTAGGACTTTCAATGGCGGCTTCTAGTTTTTTTGGTTTGATCGGATATTTTATGATTGCCCGTTTTGAATCGTCACCTGGCCTTGTCAGTATCGTCTTTAGTGCAGAAGCGGGTACGGCTGTTATTGTTCAGTTTTTTGTATTGGAAAGGCTTTATCGGATTTGGAATGAAGAAAGATTAAAACAGTATGGGTTAGTTATTTGTTCCATTGGCTTCATTTTAATTGCGCTCTCTCCACATTGGTTGGTTGCTGTACTTGGGAGTTCGATGATTGGGCTTGGGCAAGCATGTGTTATTCCAATTGTTGTATCATTGCTTTCAAAACTGGGAAGCTATGGCCATGGTGTAACAATGGGCATGAATGAATCGATGGATAGTTTAGGAAGAATTGTCGGACCTTTACTGGGCGGCTTAGTTTTTTCAGCCAATATCGCTATCCCTTTCTTTGGTTCGGCACTTATTATTGTTGCAGTACTTATCATGATCGTCCTTCAACAGAAAAAAAGCGGACAAAGCCTATTAATTGAAAACGAAGATTTTAAAGGAAAAATGTAGAATTTCCCCGGAAATATTTAAAAAATATTGAATTGTTTCAAGTTTGGTTGATTGCTTAGCTTGTGTACGAATAAAATCTCATTAGTTTATGACAGTAATTCGTTTCACATTTATCGAATAAAATGTTGCTGATGAGGAAGGGGGATCTCAAAAAGTTAAAAGCCATTAAAAAAACGGAAAGAAGATGAAAAGCCATGATGGAGAAAAAGGTATTTTTTTTGCTTGGGTTCATCATGTTTTTATCAATGACTGGCTACGGGATTGTTCTGCCTACACTTCCATTTTTAGCTGAACGGTTAGGTTTAACTTCTTTTCAAATGGGATCGTTGATTACAGGTTGGGCTCTTGCACAGCTTATAACCGCTCCTTTATGGGGAAGACTTGCAGATACATGGGGGCGAAAACCTGTATTAATTTTTGGCTTGCTTGGATTTACAGTAGCTTTTTTTCTTTTAATCTTCGCAAATTCTTATTGGCAGCTTCTAGTGGCAAGAATGATTGGTGCTGCTTTATCCTCAGGGACGCACCCGGCTGTTTTCTCGATCGTTTCGGATTCAACGGATCGGAGAAATCGGAATATTGCGATTGCGAAAATGGGAGCGTTAAATGGCCTTGGCTTTCTTTGTGGTCCTGCAGTAGGAGCGTTCTTTACCCCTTTTGGCGTCATAGCTCCATTCATTGTCGCCGGATCGTTAGCATTTTTGACGTTGCCATTTGCTATGAAATATCTGAGGGAACCTCATGAAAAAAATGCGATAAAAAGAAAAAAACATGCTCTGTTTCGGTCATTTGGAATGATTGCAAAAAAAGGATATTGGCAGCTATATCTCGTCACATTTGGAGTGTCGATGGCCGCTTCGAGTTTCTTCGGATTGTTTGGTTATTTTATGATTGAACGTTTTCAAGCTACCCCGTTTTTCGTAAGTTTGGCGTTTAGCACACAAGCTGGAATATCAGTTATCGTTCAATTTTTTTTATTGGAGAGGCTTTACCACTTATTTAAAGAGGAGCAAATTGCAAAGACAGGGTTGCTTTTGATTACACTTGGGTTTGGAACGATTGCTTTTTCACCGCATCTCGGAATCACAGTTTTAGGATGTTTGTTTACGGGCTTCGGTCAAGCTTGTGTTAATCCGACAATATTATCGCTTTTATCAAAACGAGCACAATATGGTCAAGGTGTAACGATGGGGATGCAGTCATCTATGAACAGTCTTGGCCGGATTGTAGGGCCTTTATGGGGCGGAGCGGTATTTTCGATCCATATTGCAGCTCCTTTTTTAGGCTCTGCATTCATCACTCTTTTATTATTCATCATGATTTTACTAACTGTAAAAGAAGGATTTCAAGTTTCAGTAATGAAAGAGGAAAGTCTTAAAAATATTGGAGAGCAAAAACAACAGTAAGAACTTTTTTATTATGGCTCAATCGTCCGTAAGACAGCAATTGGTGGATAAGTATTTTTATAATCGCGCTAATTATATAAGTTAAACAAAAGAATTTTAAACACAGTTGGTTTGAGTTTGGCAAGGATATATTTTAGACACTCCGAGACCTTCCGAGCGAATGCGAGTAAAAACAATGTTGAGCGTTCTTCAGTTCTTTTGTTCTTTTTATAATTGAAGGGAGAAGTGAAAAAAATGTTCGATTTTTTAGAAATTCTTCCATTTCCCGTTATTGTTACGGATCATACCGGTGTAATTGAAAGTTATAACCAATCCTTTTGCCGATTAGCTAAAAATAGACCTGTCCAAGGAGATATAAAAACACTGTTCAGTGAATGGGAAATGTATGACGGTAATCTAGTTGTTGCCAAATTAAGAAATAAGCCATATTTACTGCTGCCGGAGTTTTTCAAAAAAGAAGAGAAAGCGTTTATTGTTTATTTCGTTATGAAGGGTCAGTTTATCGAGTTTTTTCAACAAAAGATGCATGAATTGCAAGATTTAAAAAAACTGTATGAAACAATTATCGAAAATTCACTCGACGTCATTTATATTACAGATCGAGATGGGAATACATTAAGGGTGAGCTCAAATATTGAAAAGCTAACCGGATATCCGAAAGAAAGTTTTATTGGAAAAAACGTAAAAGATTTTGTGAGAAAAGGGAAGTTTAAAGAGTCAATGACTTTAAAAGTACTTCAAAAAGGGGAGATGGTCAGTTCTGTTGCTGAAATTGATTCTTTAAACCTTAAAACGGCCATACCGGTCATTAATGATGAAGGGGAAATCTATAAAGTCGTTACATTCGTAAGGAATCTTACAGAACTAAATCAAATTTATAATGAGTTAAATAACGCATTAAAATTAAAAAATCGTTATAAAAGAGAACTAGATAACATAAAAAAATCGGATGTCATTGTAAAAAGTAAAAAAATGAAAGAAATATTCGAAACGGCTGATCGAATTGCAAACGTCGATGCTACCGTTTTAATTTTAGGAGAAACAGGGGTAGGAAAGGATGTTTTGGCCAATCATATTTATCGAACGAGCGATCGAAATGAAAAAGGCAAACTTATTAAAATCAATTGCGGAGCCATCCCCTATCACCTTTTGGAATCTGAATTGTTCGGTTATGAAGCCGGTGCTTTTACAGGTGCGAAGCAGTCCGGAAAGCCTGGCATGTTTGAATTGGCCCATAAAGGTGTATTATTTTTGGATGAGGTAGGGGAATTACCCCTTGTATTACAGGTTAAATTGCTTCGTGTTTTACAGGAAAAACAAATTCAACGAATCGGTTCCACAAAACCAAAAGAAATTGATGTACGGTTAATCGCTGCAACGAATCGTAATTTAAAAGAATTGGTAGGGAAAGGGGAGTTTAGAGAAGATCTGTACTATCGATTAAATGTCGTCCCTATCCATATCCCTCCTTTGAGGGAACGGAAAGAAGAAATACTTCCTCTCGTCCAATCATTGATCGAAAAGAACAATGAAAAGTATCATTTCAACAAAGTATTTGATAAAGACTTGAAAGAATTTTTTTACAACTATGAATGGCCGGGCAACATTAGGGAATTATCTAATCTAGTGGAAAGATTAATTCTTACTATACCAGACAACATGATAAAATTTAGCGATCTTCCAGAAGAGTATCAAAATATAAGAGTAGATTCTTTGGATTTGGTAGATCAAGCTGTAAAAGTCAATGATATGGGGATAAAGCCATTGAAAGAAGCGGTGGAGGAAGTGGAGCGTTATCTTTTAGCAAATGCATTGGAGAAGTTTGGCAGTACATATAAAATTGCAAGAGAATTAAAGACAAGCCAAACGACAATTGTCAGGAAACTAAAAAAATACAATTTACTTGTACAACATCACTCCTCTTGAAATTATCTCATGTAAACTAATGATGCAGGTAAACCAATTAAGTTAAATTTATAAGTTAAAAAAAACTTAATAAGTCAAAAACAACTTAAAATTTTAGAGTTCCCACTTTGTTTTTTTCTCCACCTAGAATTTCTTAAAATAAATCTCTATAAAAAAACACGATTAAAAAGCCTATTTAAAAAAATGGCATCAGAATATACGGAATATTAAAAAGAATGGCATGGCTTTTGCATATAAAATAATCAAATCATGTTAAGGGGGTTATTTATGGGTTTGACAAGTTCGAGATTCGCCTATTATGAAAAAGTATTTAGAGCATTTCCTTAATAAGTGAAAACGTAGTTTTTCATTGAAAGGGGGAGTTGTCGTTTCTAATATACTGCAAATAAAAATTGCAACGAATCATTTAAATAGGAGTGTGAACGTTTACGTGATGACCGGTGAACCGATGACTTTAATCGGCACGGGACTCCCCACATATCAATCGTTTCAACAATTAAAAAGCGGCTTAATCTCAATGGGATGCGCTTTGCAGGATGTAAAACAAGTCATTATTACCCATATGCATGATAGCCATGCTGGCGGTCTTAGCTTACTCCAAAAAGAGGTAAATGTCCCGGTTTTTGTTCATGAACGCGCAGAATGTGATTGGAAAAATGTCAAGTACTTAAGAGATGGAGATTGCATTATTGCGGGTGGCAGACATTTTAAAGTCATTGATGTCCCTGGCCTCGGCCAATCCGATATTTGTTTGTGGGATCAAACATTAGGAGATGCTTTTGTTGGAGATTTTCTTTTACAAAAGGTTTCTCCCCATGCAATCATTTCCTCGTTAGAGGATAAAGAAAAAAAACTTTCATCTTTATTAAAATTCAGAGAGTCTTTAAAGAAGGTGCGTGACTTGCCTTTTAAAACGATTTATCCCAGCCATGGTAATCCTTATATTGGCCATATTCCTGTCATCGATAGCATGCTTAATGAACATGCGTACAGTCACCACCAAATAAATGAAATTAGAGGAGATGAATGATAATGGATTTTACATTAACAGATGAACAAAAAATGATTCAGCGTACCGTACGTGATTTCGTTAACAAAGAGTTACTCCCTCTTGAACAGCAAGTTTTAAAAAACGAGAGAGAAGGAAGGGTTGGCGTATCGAAAGAACAACTTGATTCCCTTCGAGCAAAATCAAAAGAGTTGGGTTTTTGGGGAATTAATACACCAGAGGAATATGGTGGAGCAGAGCTAGGACCTATTATGACCGTCTTAATCGCAATGGAAATGGGAAGAACATTCGTCCCTTTCAGCTTTGGCGGTTCCGCCGACAACATTCTTTACGAATGCAATGAAGATCAGAAAAAGAAATACTTAATCCCAGTCATTAACGGTGAGCGCCGTTCGTGTTTTGCAATTACTGAACCCGGTGCAGGGTCCGATGCAAGAAATATAAAAATGACTGCTGTAAAAGATGGGAATGAATGGGTTTTAAATGGGGAAAAGGTTTTTATTACAAACGGAAACGAAGCAGACTTTGCGATGGTTTTTGCTGTAACAGATAAGGAAAAGGGATCGAATGGAGGCATCACTTGTTTTCTTGTTGATCGTGAGATGGGCTGGAAGTCAGAATATATTCACACGATGGGAGAGTGGGGACCGGCAAGCCTTATATTCGATAATGTTAGGGTTCCTGAAGAAAATATATTAGGAGAATTAGGGAAAGGCTTTCATCTAGGGATGAAATGGATTGGGAATGGACGAATTATGATTCCGGCACGCGCCGTTGGTACAGCTGAAAGATTATTAGAAATGGCAATCGACTACTCAAAAACAAGGGAAACCTTCGGAAAACCAATTGCTGAACGGCAAGCGATCCAGTGGATGATTGCAGATTCAGCAGTCGAAATCGAGGCAACAAAGTGGATTGTTTTCCGTGCTGCATGGATGGCGGAGAATGGCATTGATGCTCGTCACCAGGCTTCGATGGCAAAATTAAATGGGGCAATTATGGCAAATAAGGTTGTTGATCGCGTCTTGCAAATTCATGGTGGTATGGGTTATACGAAAGAGTTGCCGATTGAACGTTGGTATCGTGAATTACGGCTATTGCGAATTTTCGAAGGAACCGATGAAATTCAACGTCGCACAATTGCTCGAAATTTATTAAAAGGGCATGTGAAAGTAGGGGAGCTGCTAGCTTAATATATATAAAGGCAAGATAATATTCAAAATATACTAAATTATAAAAATACGGGGCTGTTTTTATATGTTGTAAAATCTGCCCTGCCAACTTTTCTTTATTACTTATGGGAAGGACTGATTGGGATTTGAATTCTGAAAGAGTCGCCGCCATCGTCGGTGTTGCCGAATCGGGTTTGGGGAAGGCATCTGGCAAAAATGTTTTGCAGCTTCAAGCACAAGCGGCAAAAGCTGCACTAGATGATGCTGGTCTGACAAAGGATGATGTTGATGCCTTATTTACAGCAGGAAACTGGGCGTGGGCACCTACTCTCATGTTAGCTGAATATCTAGGCATTAACCCGAAATATACCGATTCGACGAATATTGGAGGATCCTCATTTGAAGCGCATGTCGGCCATGCTGCAGCAGGTATCAAAGCAGGATTATTTAATGTTGCTTTAATCACGTATGGAAGTACAAATCGGACGAATCCAATCAATGTGTCGTATTCAAATCCTTTAACAGGGCAATATGAACGGCCATTTGGGCTGCCTGGGACAGTTGGATCATATGCTCTTGCAGCACAGAGGCATATGTATGAATACGGAACAACTTCGGAGCAGCTTGCCGAAATCGCTGTAGCTACTAGAAAATGGGCATCATTAAATGAAAAAGCGTACAAAAGAGAACCGATTGAAATTTCTGATGTACTGAATTCCCGCCTTATTGCCGAACCGCTCCATCTATTGGATTGCTGTTTAGTCACAGATGGCGGCGGCGCCGTTATTGTAGCTTCAAAAGAAGTGGCTTCCAACCTGAAAAAATCGCCTGTATGGATTTTAGGGCATGGTGAGTCCCAATCTCATCATACGATTAGTAACATGCCGGATCTTACCGTTACGAGCGCACGGGAGTCGGGGGCGGCGGCTTTTGAGATGGCAGGCGTGACTCACGATGAAATTGATGTCGCTGAAATATATGATTCATTTACGATTACTGTCCTTTTAACACTCGAATCTTTAGGATTTTGTAAACCCGGAGAAGGCGGGGCATTTGTAAGTGGACAACGCACGGCTCCGGGAGGAGCGTTTCCGATGAATACAAATGGCGGCGGCCTATCTTATTGCCACCCTGGCATGTACGGTATTTTCCTGCTCATTGAGGGGGTCAGGCAACTTCGGAATGAATGCGGCGAACGCCAGGTGAAAGATGCGGAGATTGCTTTAGTACATGGTACGGGTGGCGTCTTATCGTCGACATCAACTGTCATTTTGGGGAGGGATTAAGCGGTGGTTCAAAAGATTCAAGACACGATCGATGAGGAGTCACGGCCGTTTTGGGATGGATTAAAGAAAAATGAATTAATGATTCAACAGTGTGATGATTGCGCTAAGCATATTTTTTATCCCCGTTCGATTTGTCCCCATTGTTTTTCGGATAACATTTCGTGGAAGCAGTCCAACGGGAGGGGGGCAATTTACAGCTATACGACGATCCATCAAGCGTTTGGCCCTTTTAAAGACGATGTCCCATTTGTGGCAGCTTTAGTTGATCTTGATGAGGGGGTAAGAATGTTAACGCGAATTGTTGGCGAACGTGAACAAATTGCAATCAATAAGCGAGTAAAAGTGACATTCCATCAGCTAAAGGACGATCTTGTTCTCCCTTATTTTGAATTGGAATAGCACTAGTAAAGGGGTGACTGCCATTGAGCCATACAAGGGTTGAACCCGAAAGGCTGCGGAAATTTTTTTCTCCGAAAAGTGTCGCTCTTGTTGGGGCGACAGATAAATCGAATTGGTCTTTATTCACTTTTGAAAATCTTAAAAATACAAACTTTCAAGGCCCTGTGTATTTAATTAATCCAAATCATGAAATTGTACATGGGCAAAAAGCATACAAATCCCTATTGGATATTAAAAATCCGATTGATTTAGCTTTTATTATGGTTCCGACGAATAAAGTGCTTGATGTCATGAGAGATTGCGCCGAAAAAAACATTTTAAATCTCGTGATTTTAACGGCGGGTTTTAGTGAAACGGGCAAGGAAGGTGCCGCACTCGAAGAAGAAATGGTAGAATTTGCACGCCAACATGACCAATTACTATTAGGGCCTAATGGGAATGGTTACATTAATGCAACCGATTCAACCGTTCCCTACGGTTTGCCGATTCAAACGCCCATAAAGACGGGCCCTGTTGGGATTGTGTTGCAAAGCGGTGCATTGGCAAGCTCTGTCCTAAGCACTGCAAGGGTAAGGGGGATTGATTTAAGCTTTATTACCTCCATGGGGAATGAAGCGATGATATCCGCTACAGATATTGTTGATTACTTAATTGAGGATCATGCAACACGTGTGATTGCAATGTTTTTGGAATCCATTAGGGAACCTAAGGAATTTGTTCGTGTAGCCAAAAAAGCATTAAAGCGCGGAAAACCAATTGTTGTATTTAAAATTGGCCGCAGTGAAGTAAGTGCCCGGTCTGCCATGGCCCACACAGGTGCGTTAGTTGGAGATGACGCTGTTAACGATGCGTTATTTCGCCAACTTGGGGTCATACGTGTGCACTCTTTGGAAGATTTAATGATCACTGCTGGTTTACTAGGGTATTTTCCAGCTCCGAAAGGCCGGCGATTAGGTATTGTTACGCCTTCTGGTGGAGCTTGTGATATTCTTGCAGATCGAGCGATGGATGAACAAATTGAACTCCCTGAATTCCAGCCCCACACGGTAGAAAAACTTAAAAAGATTGTTCCGTCTTTTTCAACGATTCATAATCCACTAGATGTGACAGGATATATTGTCGTTGACCGAACATTACTTAGACGCGCTCTGAAAGCTGTATCAGAAGATGAAAGTTTTGATGTCATACTATTTATGGTTGAACCCCCAAGAGTGGAACCACCAAACCTAGAGCTGATAGACCAACAATTTAAAAATATATCTGATCTTTCGAAGAGTTCAAAAATCCCTATTATTCCTATGATGAATGTTAACGTCGATATTTCACCTTACGGAAAACAAGTCATTGAAAAATATAATCTTCACTTCTTAGGTGGTATGGAACATGGTATGACTGCGATTGGAAAGGCTGTCTGGTGGGCAGAAAAATATAAGCAAATGAAAGAGATTGACCCCGAAGAATTTAAAATAACGGTTAAATATGAATTAAAGGTTTCAAGTCACGAAAATGATAAGCCTCTTGGTGAATGGTCAGAATTTCACGCACGGAAGTTTTTACAAGAAAGAGGGGTGCCAGTCGTTCCAGGAATCATTGCAAATGATGCGGATGAAGCTGCAGCCGCAGCGGAGAAAGTTGGTTTTCCGGCAGTTTTAAAAGTACAATCAAGTGATATTGCCCATAAAAGTGACATAGGTGGAGTCATCCTTGATTTAGAAACCACGGATGAAGTAAAAAGTGCCTATTCTTCCATTGTCGATAATGTAAATAAACGTGCTCCAGGCAGTAAGCTAGAGGGTGTACTTGTAAGTCCTATGCGTTCTAATGGGGTTGAATTATTAGTAGGTATCATAAAGGATCCTTTATGGGGACAAATCTTGGCGGTTGGTTTAGGTGGAATATTTGTTGAAGTGTTAAAAGATACTAGTCTTCGAGTTCTTCCAGTCAACCAATCTGAAATTAAAACAATGCTAACCGAATTACGAGGAGCAAAAATTTTAGAAGGAGTACGCGGAAAAGCGGGTGCGAATCTTGATAAGATTGCGGAAGTCATTTATAGAATTACTGAAATTGCAATGAGTAACTTCGATATCCTAGAGGAACTTGAAATTAACCCCATTTGGGTGAATGGGGAACAGGTCGAAGCATTAGATGCCCTGATGAAATGGAAACATAGCAAAGCATTAACAAAATAAAAATGTATTGAAGGAGGGGTTTGTATGAAACGTTTTGAAGGAAGAGTAGCATTTGTAACTGGAGCGAGCAGAGGGATAGGAAAGGGAGTAGCCCTAAAGTTAGCTGAGGAAGGGGCAAAGGTATGCCTTGTGGACGTAAACGAAGAGGCATTGTCCCAAACGGCAAAAGAATTTAAGGAAGAAGGATACGATGTTCTTGAGTTGGTAGCTGATGTTTCCGATTCAAATCAAGTCAATGTTGCAGTTGAAGCGGCTGAGAAGCAATATGGCAAAATAGATACGCTTGTTAATAATGCGGGCGTTCTGCGTGATAATTTATTGTTTAAGATGACAGATGAAGATTGGGAAACTGTTATGAATGTGCATTTAAAAGGAGCTTTTAACTGTGCCAGAGCAGCACAAAAAAGCATGGTGGAAAATAAATTTGGCAGAATTATAAATTTGTCATCCACTTCAGCACTAGGGAACCGGGGCCAAGCAAACTATTCTGCCGCAAAAGCAGGATTGCAAGGATTTACGAAAACACTTGCCATTGAATTGGGTAAATATGGAATTACAACGAATGCGATTGCCCCTGGGTTTATCGAAACGGATATGACAAAAGCAACCGCCGAACGAATTGGGGTATCATTTGACGACATGATTGCACGAAGTGCTGAAAGGAATCCTGTTAGGCGAAGCGGAAAGCCCGCAGATATTGCGAACGCCGTCGCATTCTTTGCGATGGAAGAATCCTCCTATGTCAACGGACAAATCCTGTATGTTTCAGGTGGGCCAAATGTGTAGTTTTGAAATGAACGGTAAAGGTGATGGTAATTATGTATAAACATTTGATCGGCAAGTCCTCTGAAAAAGTTCTTAATCTTGTTGAAAGAGGCGCAGTAAAAAAATTCGCTGAGGCGATCGGAGATCCGCATCCCATCTATATTGATAGAGAATTCGCCTCGAATACGAAGTATAAAACGAATATTGCACCCCCAACTTTTCCAATCACATTTGATTACGGCAGAATTCAGGATTCCGGGCTGCCAAAAGCAGGTTTGATTCATGGGGAGCAGGAATTTGAATACGTGAGGCCGCTGTTCGTCGGCGAAGAAGTGTATTGTTATTCCAAAGTAACCGACTATTACGAAAAGCAAGGAAGCAATGGATCACTCGGTTTTATGGTCAGGAAAAATAGTGGTGAAGATAAAGAAGGCAATGAAATATTTTCTAGTAAATCAATCATCATCATTACGGAAACGGTAAGAAAGGGGATGAAACATGCTGAAAATCTCAGAACTTAACATAGGAGAGTCATCGCCTTTACAGACACTCGACCCTGTTTCAAGGATTGACCTGATAAAATATGCTGGAGCTTCAGGGGATTATAATCCGATTCATACGATTGACGATACGGCTAAACAAACAGGATTGCCTGGCATCATTGCACATGGAATGTGGACGATGGGTAATTTAAGCAAACTTTTCACCGCCTACATTGGAGAAGGTTTTGTTCAAAAGTATACCGTCCGTTTCGCTGGAATGATATTTTTAAATGATGTCGTGACATTGCAAGCTAAATTAATAGATAAAAAAGAGAATGATCTTCACTTTGAGGTGAACGCAACAAATCAAAAGGGGAAAGCGGTAGTCATGGGTAATGTCGTATTCCGTCTGCACTGAAAGTTATTTGATTAATGTTTATAAGAAATCCCCCTTTTCTTAGAAAAGGGGACACATGAGAAATAGAGGAGGGCAAGCATGCTGCTGACAAACCTTATTCATGAGAATATTTCGAAATATGGCGAATATCCTTTTCTATACTATGGAGATAAAGAAATTTCAAACATTGAAATAGAAAAAATCGGGAAGCAATTTGCGCGCCTTTTACGCGCAACAGGAATTAAGAAAGGCGATCGTGTTCTCGTATGCATGCCTAATCGCCCGGAAGTCATCTATGCTTATCAAGCCATCCTACGGTCAGGAGCCATTGTTATACCTGTAATGTATTTGCTGCATGAAAATGAAATTAATTTTATATTGGAAAATTCAGGTGCCAGTGCAGTTATTACTTCCCTAGACACCCTTCCAAAAGTTGCATTAGCCACGAAAACATTGCCAAACAAACCGAAAATTATTTGTGTAGATGGAAGCAGCCAAATTGAAGATGTTGAGGTCATTGATTGGCAAAAGGCCATGAATCAAGATCTTGAAGCGTATCATGTAGATTTTGAATTAGAAGAATCGGATCTGGCTGTTATTCTCTATACTTCAGGAACAACCGGAAAACCGAAAGGCGTCATGCTGACTCACAGAAATCTTTCGGCGAATTTAGAAGCAAGTGACGAATTGATGTCTGATGAAGATCGTGGCACGACGCTTGGTGTGTTGCCGCTTGCCCATGTATACGGTTTTGGCGTGATGAATGGCTGTTTTTATCGCGGAAACTCAATTGTTATCTTTTCAAAATTTGAGGTGGATGAAGTTTTTAAAGCGATTGAAAAACATAAAGTCAAATCGTTTGCAGCCGTTCCTGCCATGATTCATGCAATGGTTTCAAGTAAAAATTCAGAAAAGTATGATTTATCGAGCCTGGAGGCTGTTGGCTCTGGTTCAGCGGCGCTTCCTATAACCCTAAGAGCTGCTTTTAAAGCGAAGTTTCAAGCGGAGGTGCGTGATGCATACGGTTTGTCGGAAGCTTCGCCTGGTGTTGCTACACAGCGTAAAGATATGCCAATTAAAGAAGGTTCTGTTGGGGTTCCGCTTCCAGGAGTTGAAATAAAGATTGTGAATGAAGACGGAGAGGAGCTTCCAGCAGGAGAAGTAGGCGAATTAATTGTAAAAGGTGCAAATATTACCCCTGGTTATTATCGGAATGAAGAAGAAACAAAAAAAGCCCTTCGAAATGGTTGGCTATATACTGGCGATATGGCGAAGGTGGATGAAGATGGCTATTTGTACATTGTTGACCGTAAAAAGGATTTAATTATCCGCGGTGGATTCAATATTTATCCTCGCGACCTTGAAGAGCTGCTTTCCAAACATGAAGCAGTTTCAGAGGTAGCAGTTATCGGTATACCTTCTGACAGTATGGGAGAAGAGGTTGCTGCTTGTGTCGTTAAGAGAGAAGGAGTTCAAGTAACAGAATCCGATTTAATAAACTATTGTCAAAAGCACCTGGCTAAATACAAAACGCCAAAGCATATTTTATTCTTTGAGCAATTGCCGAGAAACGGTGTAGGAAAAATATTAAAAATAAAGTTAAAGGAAATGGTGGCTGATATCGGCTATTCAAACTTAGGTAAAAACGCAAACTAAGGGGGCTATGGAATGAGTAAAGAAACAACGGCTTTGCTTCATGTTGATGAAATGAAAACGGTCTTCAAAACACGATTAGGACCTTTAGAAGCAGTTAACGGTGTTTCTTTTCATATATCCAAGGGAGAAACTGTCGCAATTGTTGGTGAATCCGGATCAGGAAAAAGCGTTTCTGCTTTATCCATCATGCGTTTATTGGAAAATTCAGGCAAAGTCTCTTCAGGCAAAGTCTTGTACAATGATGTGAATTTGAATGAATTATCAGATGAAGAGATTCGGAAAATTAGAGGAAAAGAAATTGCGATGATCTTCCAAGATCCGATGACGTGTCTGGACCCGGTTTATACGATTGGAGATCAAATTATAGAAGCAGTAAAAATACACGAAGATTTATCAAAGAAAGAATACTATGAGCGCGCGCTGCAACTCCTTCGTCTTGTCGGCCTTCCTGATGCTGAAGAAAGGATGACGAGCTACCCTCACCAATTGTCAGGAGGACAGAGGCAAAGAGTCATGATTGCCATTGCACTTGCCTGTCGGCCCAATCTGCTTATTGCAGATGAACCAACAACGGCGCTTGATGTGACAGTTCAAGCCCAAATTATGGAGCTTTTAAAAAAGCTGCAAGCTGAATTTGGCACAGCAATTTTTCTTGTCACACATGACCTCGGTGTCGTAGCTGAAATGGCGGACCGCGTTGTTGTTGTCTATGCGGGGCAAGTCGTGGAGCAAGCCGATGTCTACACATTATTTTCAAAACCCGAACACCCTTATACTGAAGCGCTATTAAAAAGCATCCCACGCATTGAAACGAAAAAAAGTGAACAGCTTTTAGCGATTAAAGGTTCGGTTCCTAGCTTAAATGATATGCCTTCGGGCTGCCGTTTTCACCCAAGATGTCCATATGCCGCAAACATTTGCGAGTCGAAAGAACCTCCAATGTTCAAGATTGGCGAACAGCGTTTCAGCAAATGTTGGCTTAAAGATGAAAACATGGCCAAAGAAATGCTTTTAACAGTGCAACAAAAGGAAGAAGAGGAAGCGGTTGAAACCCCGTCAAATGAAAGAAAAATAGGCGATGTCCTGCTTGAAGTAAAAGAGTTAAAAAAGCATTTTCCGATAACAAAAGGAATTTTTTCAAAAACAGTCGGCCATGTCCGGGCGGTTGATGGTGTTTCCTTTACGATTTATGAAGGGGAAACACTTGGACTCGTAGGGGAGTCGGGTTGCGGCAAATCAACAGCCGGGCGCTTAATCACTGGTTTATTAAAGCCGACAGATGGTGTTGTAACATTTTCAGGCCAAGACATCAAACGTGCTAATCGCCAAACAATGAAAAAGCTGCGTCAACGCATGCAATTTGTCTTTCAAGATCCGTACAGTTCCCTGAATCCCAGAATGACAGTTATGGATATTCTCGGGGAGCCGCTTGAAGTTCATGGCATTGCAAAAGGAAAGGAGAAGCGCGAACGGATTGTTGAACTGCTTGAGACGGTCGGTCTCTCACGCAACGATATTCAAAAATTCCCCCATCAATTTTCGGGAGGACAGCGCCAGCGAATTGGCATTGCGCGTGCGCTTGCAACAGACCCGGACTTATTAATTTGTGACGAAGCTGTTTCAGCGCTTGATGTCTCAGTCCAAGCGCAAATATTGAATTTGCTCAAAGATTTACAACAAAAAATGGGCATATCCTATCTTTTTATCTCACATGATCTAAACGTTGTGAAATATATTTCCGATCGTGTTTCCGTCATGTATCTGGGTGAAATTGTGGAAGTTGCAGAAGCAGAGACGTTGTTTCACAAACCGCTTCATCCTTATTCGCAAGCGCTTATTTCAGCGGTTCCAGTCCCTAATCCAGAGAAAAAGCCGGAACGAATCATATTAAAGGGAGAAGTGCCAAGTCCGTCAAACCCGCCTTCAGGATGCAAATTTCATACACGGTGTGCGAAAGCACTTGATATTTGCAGACAGAAGAAACCGATTTTGAAAGAGGTTTTGCCGGGTCATACGGTTTCATGTCATCTTTATTGAGGGGGCTTTACATGGCAGAGTATATTATCCGACGCTTACTTTATGGAATTTTAGTTTTGTTCATTATGGTCACATTTGTTTTTGTTGTCATGCGGGCCGTTCCCGGAGATGTTGTCATGCTTCAGCTTGCCGATGCAGGTTCCGTTACAGACGAACAGGTCGCTGCAATAAAGGAAGAGCTTGGCCTTGACAAAAGTATCGGAGCACAGCTGTCAGATTGGATAGCTGGTGCTGTTCGAGGAGATTTAGGAACATCACTTTGGTCAAAACAACCCGTCACGCAAATGATTGCTGACAGACTGCCTGTCACATTGCAACTTACGTTCATGTCGGTGGTCATGGCGATCCTAATCGGGATTCCAATTGGCGTCATTTCCGCGGTAAAACATAACACATTTATTGATAATCTTTTAAGAGTGACGGCGGTTGGAGGGCTATCGATACCGAATTTCTGGCTCGGATTAATCTTGCTTACCTTCCTTTCGCTTGTGTTTAATTGGATTCCACCTTTAGGATTTCAAACGTTTGCCGAAGATCCAGTTGTCAATATCCAACAAATGATTTTGCCTTCACTAGTCTTGGCTGTTGCGCTTAGTGCAAGCATCATACGGATGACACGCTCCGCTTTATTGGAAATCCTGCATTCGGACTTTATTCGTACAGTACGTTCGAAAGGTGCAAAAGAACGGGTTGTCATTTATAAACACGCGCTAAGAAACTCACTTGTGTCTGTTATTACACTGATTGGGCTACAAGTTGGAACATTATTGGGCGGAACCGTTGTCCTTGAATCGATTTTTTCTTTGCCTGGCTTGGGGAGCTTAATTTTTGAAACGGTTAATTCTAGGGACTATCCCGTTGTTCAATCTGCCGTCCTTGTATTTGGTGCGATGTTTTTACTTGTTAATCTTGTTGTCGATGTAATGTACGGATGGGTTGATCCGAGAATTCGAAACAGTTAAATCAACTTATGATAGGAACAAAAGATTTTAATAGCAGTCTTCAAACCACCTGTGTTTAAAATCCTTTTGTTCAACTATTTTCAAAGGGGAGTGGGAAAGTGGAACAATTACAATTGGAGCCCCAAATCACACAAAAGGAAATCGCCATTAAAAAAAATACGAAACTCATTAAATTCAAAGACGACTGTAAGCGTTTTATTGCTACGCAGCCCATCGGCACAATTTCTATCATTTTTATCTTCATTGTTGTTGTCGTTGCCATATTGGCTCCACTTCTTGCGCCATATGATCCTGTGGCTCAAAACAGACAGGCGTTCCTTGCCGGCCCGAGCGCCCAACATATATTAGGTACAGATGATTTAGGTCGTGACGTATTTAGCCGGATTGTTTACGGTTCACGAATTTCCCTGATTGTCGGTTTTGCATCAGTCGTCTTTTCATTAATATTTGGTATTTTATTTGGCGTGATTTCCGGCTATTTCGGTGGAGTAGTCGATATGATTCTTCAGCGCGTCATGGATGCCATCTTGGCGATTCCAGCTTTAATTCTTGCTTTATTTATTGCAGCATTGTTAGGTCCGGCTATTCAGAATGTCATTATAGCATTGGTTGTCGTTGAAACTCCTCGCTTTGCGCGGATTGTGAGGGGGGAAATGCTTAAGATTCGAGAAATGAATTATGTTGAGGCATCCAGATCTGTAGGTTCTAGCGTGTTCCGTATCATTTGGAAACACGGTCTCCCAAATATGATGGCGCCGATTATTGTCCTTTCCAGTCTGGCATTTGGCCAATCAATCATTGCTGAAGCATCCTTGAGCTTTTTAGGCATCGGCACACCGCCGCCCAAACCTTCTTGGGGTTTAATGCTAAGCGGTGCAAGCCGTTACATGGAAAATGCACCCTGGCTCGTCTTATTTCCTGGTCTTGCCCTTGGCCTTTGTGTTTTAGCATTTAATTTGTTGGGCGATTCATTAAGAGACTTCCTTGATCCGAAGCTATCCTCGTAAAAGATAAACATGTCAAATTCGAAGGATGTGTGGCTTGTTTAGTAAAATGGCACAAAAAATAGACAGCATAGCATTGACAACAAATTGGCCGGTCGGACCCGTCAATGTCTATCTTATTTATGGAGAAAAATTAACCTTAATCGATACAGGATTGAAAAACGATCAGTCTTGGAAAGAATTAAATGAGGCGTTGCACGAAAGGGGATTGGATATCCGTGATATTGAGCAAATTATATTAACCCACCATCATAGTGATCATGCTGGATTGCTTGAGAGGATCATTGAGAAAAATCCTGTACCCATTTATGCGCATGAAAACGCAAGACCCTATATTGAAAGGGATGTCGCATTCAACCAGTGGAGCAAAGAATTTTTTAGAGAGTTATTTACTGAATTTGGCGTTTCAGATAGGTTGGCTCAACGTTTAAATCATCACAAAAAAAAGAAGCTGACGGAATCAAGCTTAGTGCTGGAAAAAGAATTGAAAGAAGGTGATGGTGTACCCGGACTTTCTAGTTGGAAAGTAATTGAAACAAAAGGCCATTCACAAGACCATATTTCGTTATATTGTTCAGATAGCCGTGTGCTTATTTGTGGGGATCATATTATAAAAGGAACGCCGGCAGGAATTTTTCTAGATGCCCCTCCTTTAGGAGAAGAACGGGCGAAGCCTCTTATCCAATACATTGATAATTTAAAGAAATGCTTGCATCTCCCTGTTGACCAAACCTTTTCTGGGCATGGTCCTACGATTACAAATCTGGATGATGCGATACATGAACAATTGGAAAGAATCGAAAACCGTGCATCACGTGTTAAAAATATTTTAAAGAAACATAGTGGAACAGGATTTGAAATTACACAAGAAATGTATCCGAAACGTTTTCAACAATCGTTAGGGCTTTTTGTTTCTGAAATAACAAGTGTGCTTGACCTTTTACAACAGAGAAATGAAGTGGGAGCCATAAAAAAAAGAGGGAAATACATTTACCATTTACTAAATTAATCGGCGATTAAAGCTTATTTATAAAAAATGATCCGTTTCAATCAAGTAAAAATTTGGTGAAAATCAAGATTGGGGGATAAAAATGCGATTAAAATGGATGGTTCCTTTGCTTGTTTTATTGGTAACACTAGTTTCAGCAGGCTGCAGTTCCGGAGCAAAAGAAGCCGAAGTTGAAAAGGAGAGCCCAAAACAAAGTACTCAATCAAGTGAAGATGAAACGAAAAATCCGAAGAGCGGCGGTACGTATACCATTGTCACGGCATCAGACCCAGATATGCTTGATCCACATCGTTCTTCATCAATCTACACACATGGATATATGGGTTTAGTCTACAACAAGTTATTAACCTATGAAACAGGGCCAGATATTGATTATACCGATTATAATATCGTTGGGGATTTAGCCGAAAAGTGGGAAGTTTCGGATGACGGAAAGGTTTATACCTTTCATTTGCGTGATGCCAATTTCCATAATATCCCTCCAGTAAATGGACGCAAGCTTGTGGCAGAGGATGTTGTTGCTACTATGGAAAGAATGATGACATTGCCTGGGCATCAAGCGTCATTACTGGCTGAAGTTGAAAGTGTTGAAGCAAAGGATGAAAAAACAGTCGTCTTTACATTGAAACAGCCTTTAACACCATTCTTAAATTTCATTGCCAATCATTTTATGTGGATTTTGCCTAAGGAAGCGATTGATGGAGATTTTGATGTAACGACTACAGCGATTGGTACAGGACCGTTTATGTTGGAGAAATGGGAAGATAACATTGGCGCGACATTTGTTCGCAACCCAGACTTTTATGAAGAGGGGAAACCTTACATCGAGAAAGTCGAATATTTGGTGATTCCGGATGTATCTGCACAAATCGCTGCGTTTCGAACCGGAAAGGCTGACGTCATCTCCCAAATTTCACCAGAAGAAATTGACAATCTGCTAAAGACGAACCCAGATACCGTCATTAATGAAGTGATGATCCCTACGCAAATCCAAGTAGCAATGAATATGGATCGTGATCCTTTTAAAGACGTTCGCGTCCGCAAAGCGATTAGTATGGCCATCGATCGGCAAAATGCGGTTGACCAGATTTTTGGAGGGGGAGAAGTGAGCAGCCCCGTTAACCCATCATTGGGCGATTGGGCTTTACCAAAAGAAGAAAGAGAAAAATTACAGCCGTTTGACCAAGAAAAAGCAAAGCAATTGTTAGCGGAGGCCGGTTTTCCCGATGGGTTTGATACTACTATCATGGTCACTGATGGATATGGTCAACAACCGGTTCGTATCGCACAGTGGGTGGCAGAAGATTTAAGAGCGATTGGAATTAATGCCGATTTTCAAGTGACAGAGTACGCAACTTTCTATACTGAAAAATATCCAAAGAAAGACTATGATATGGTCGTTACGTACCAAACGTTTTTTCAAGAGGCAGATGAATGGTTAAGGACACAATTAAGAACGGGTTCGCCGCGCAACTGGTTTGGCGTCAGTGATCCTGAACTTGATAAAATGCTTGATGAACAGCGTGTGATGCTTGACGAAAATGAAAGAAAAGCAAAGGTTCACGACATCCAACGCTATCTACTAGAAGAAATCGTTAACCCAATTCCATTGGTGACAAATTACGTTTACAGTCCAAGACATCCTCATGTAAAAAATTACCACCCCCATGCATCTTACGGAAATATTCATATGAAAAACGTTTGGCTTGATAAGTAAAATTTCCTCAAATTAGTTTTTTGAAAAATGCATTTATTGTATTGACGACGAATTGGCTAATTCGTCGTCAATGTAACTAAAAAATAATGAACGGTTTGCTAGAGTTGGAACTACTTATTACATATAAAGGGAGTGTACAAATGTATTTAAAATACAGTAATAATGCGGATGAGCTTCAGAACAAATTAATTTCATTTATTGAAAGCAGATATGATTAAGGCGGTTATTTTTGATTTAGATGGTACTTTGTTAAATAGAGATGCTTCGATTCAAAAGTTTATAGTCGAACAATACGAGCGATTGAATAAATGGGTAGGCCATATTCCAAGAGAAAAATACATTTCAAGGTTTATAGAATTAGATAGCCGTGGATATGTTTGGAAAGATAAAGTTTATCAACAAATGGTCAATGAATTTAATATAAATAAAATAACATGGGAAGGTTTACTTCAAGATTATAAAGATGAATTTAAATATAGTTGTGTTCCCTTTCCTAATCTAATTAAGATATTAGACATATTAAAAAGCAGATCCATTCGTTTAGGAATGATTACGAATGGAAAAGGGCAGTTCCGAATGACTAATATAGAGGCTTTAGGTATTAAAAATTATTTTGATACGATACTCATTTCTGAATGGGAAGGTATAAAAAAACCTAATCCTAAGATTTTTAAAAAAGCATTAAGCCAACTCAATGTTTCAGCGAATGAGAGTATATACGTTGGAGACCATCCATTAAACGATATAAAAGGTGCTCAAAATATCGGAATGAAAGGAATTTGGAAAAAAGATATTCAGTGGGTAGATGTAGAGGCAGATTATGTAATTGATGATTTAAAAGAATTATTACCAATTATAGATGACAAATTAACAAGATCTGGTATCTAGGAAGGAATATCAAATTGTATCGAGACTGGTGTAGTAAGAGTACTTAGTTGGAGGAGAAAAATGGATGAAAATTAGAAAAGCTACAATAAACGATATTCCTGAATTAGCCTCATTAATGACGCAACTTGGTTATCCTACTTCAGTAGAAAAAATGGAAATTAGATTTAATAATATAGAATCGAACCCTAGTTATCATACGATAGTTGCCGATATCGGTGGAAAAGTTGTTGGTATGGCCGGTTTATGTACTGGGATGTTTTACGAATATGATGGTTCTTATATTCGAATTGTGGCTTTTGTTGTGGATTCTAACTATCGGAGAAAAGGACTAGGCAAAAAGCTAATCGAAGCAGAAAATTGGGCAAGAAAACAAGGCGCAAGTGTAATCGTTTTAAACAGCGGAAATCGAGAAGAGAGAAATAATGCACATCAATTTTATTTAAATCTGGGATTTAAAGACAAGAGTACTGGATTTGTTAAAAGTCTGCTCTAACTTAATAAAGGAGTAAGCAAAAATGCCTCTTAATGAAATTTTGCAGTTATTAAAATTAAGTTCTAATAATCGGAGTTTTGTATTAGGAATTGATGGTTTGGGTGGTGCGGGGAAAACAGCCTTTGCTCAAGTTGTTCTAAACTTTTTTGAAAAATTAGACATTAAAGCAATTGTCTTACATATTGATGATTTCATATATCCTAAAAATATTCGTTATGATATTACAAAAGAGGAAAGGTATTGTTACTATAACTTGCAATGGCGGTATGATTACTTAATAAATGAAATTTTGTCCCCAATTCATTCAGGAGTTGAAATTAATAAAGAAATAGAAATATATGAGAAAATCAATGATAATTATATTAAACGCCATATTAAGATTTCAAGGGATACAGTCGTAATTGTAGAGGGTGTATTTTTACAACGACCTGAATTAGGCCCTTTTTTTGATTACGTTATTTTTATAGATGTACCCAAGGATGTTCGGTTAAAAAGAGTAATTAACAGAGATTCATATATAGGAGGGACACCAGCTGTTAAAGAAAAATATGAACGACGTTATTTTCCTGCCGAAGAAATGTATATTTCTAGCTGTTCCCCTATTTTAAAAGCAAATTATATAATTAGATATTTAGAAGAATAGCAAAGGTAATAGTTAGCTGTAATCAAGCAGGATAGTGAATAATTGCCGGAAACAATAAATGTTCAATTTACCAATAATGGTGCTTGTAATCAAATTGAAAATCAAAGAACAGTGATGGTTATTGTTATATATATAATGTCCGATAAAAGCCATAAAAAATAATTCCTCATGTGCATGGTAGGCTATTGAGAGAGATTATTTTTCCTCGTGCTGCCTAGCCCCCTTTTGTCGGGTTCGGTTCTATTGTGGCCGTCGATATTGCCGTATCGACGGTCTTTATTATAATACGTTTTAACACTCTTTTCATGTACATTATATCACGAAAAATTAGCTTGTACCCTTATAACTATTTCTTAAGAAAATGAGCTACCTTTAAGGTTAGCATAGGCCCGAGAAATTCCTTTGAGTGAAAAAGAAAAATTACAACCATACGATCCTCGCCAGGCGAAATTGTGTTTTGGTTTTGTTACAGACGTATATTAAAAGACACAACAGCCTTACGTATGTTAAAGACAATTACATCCATGCTTCTTATGGCCGTATCCAGATGAAAAACGTTTGTAAAAATTAAAATAAAGGTACGCGTCCCTGCAAAGAGATTTTTAATTTCTTTGTAGCTTTTTTTGGTCTAAAACTTCCCATAGCTCGTATAAATAGTAGTACAAACTAGCTTGGGAGGGAAAAAGGATGCGTAAGCGTTTTAAATTTGCGTTTTTACTATTGCTTTCGCTTTTATTATTCATAATCGCCGGCTGTGGTCTGATAGGAAAAAATAGAGAAGTGGATATTGATCCGCCGAAAGATGTCAGTTTGGTTGATGAAAATGAAGATGGAGAGCTTGCAGATGATAAAGAAGAATCTGCCAAAACATCTGAAGAAAATACCGCCGACGCCGAGAAAGTGAAAAGGCAACTATTTTTAATTGATGAGAAGGGTATGGTTGTACCGCAAATGCTGGAAATTCCTGTACCTGAATCAAAAGAGGTGGCTACTCAAGCGCTTGAGTATTTAGTAAAGGATGGACCCGTAAGCGAATTATTGCCAAATGGCTTTCAGGCGGTTTTGCCTGCAGGAACCCAAGTGCTCGGTGTAAACATTAAAGATGATACTGCAATTGCTGATTTCTCTGAAGAATTTAAAGAATATCAAGCGGCTGATGAACAAAAGATTCTTCAAGCAATCACTTGGACCTTGACACAATTTGACAATATTAACAAAGTTAAAATCCGCATCAATGGGCATGATCAAGAAGTCATGCCAGTCGATGGAACGCCAATTTCCGGAGGTGTCAGCAGGGAAGATGGAATTAACATTGATTCCGGAAGTGTAACAGATTTGTCAGATAGTGTTGGAGTCACGCTTTATTTTCTCGCCCAGTCTGGCGAGAACCGTTATTATGTCCCGGTTACTAAAAGAGTAGCTAAAAACGAAGAAAATGATAAAGTTGCCGCTGCGGTTAATGGGCTAATCGAAGGTCCTAGTTTACAATCTGGCTTGTTCTCTGATTTTCCAAAAGAAGTGGAAATATTGGACATTCTTAAAGATAGCGAAGGGCTTCTCACGCTTGATTTCAATGAAGCGATTCTTGACAACCAAAAAGCAATTTCCGATGAAGCGCTTCATTCCCTCGTCTTAACTTTAACCGAAAACGAGGATATTAAGGAAATTGCAATAAACGTCAATGGCGAAGCGAACGTTCTCACAGAATCTGGAAAACCTTTATCTCAACCTGTTACAAGAGACATGGTATCAGAAACAAAAGGTTTTTAAATATGCGGCTTCATTTGCGATTCACCTTCACGTATTTTATAATATATTTGGTTGAAAGGGGGCATCCAGCCTCCTCTTTTTTACTTAAAAAGACCATTCTATATAATAAGGAACAAAAGATTTTAATAGCAGTCTTTTGAGTTTGGCTCTCTAAATGAAGAGAACTGGGGAAAGATCAACGTTGTTTTACTCGTAGTCGCCCGGAAGGTTTCGAAGTGTCTTGAATACATCCTTGCCATCCTCAAATCCAACTGTGTTTAAAATTCTTTGTTCAACGTATATAGCAATTATTTTTAATGATGTTTTTCTATTTTTAAGGAGGGCCCCATGAGAATTGACGGAAGAAAACATGATCAAATGAGAGAAGTACATATTGAAAAAGACTACATTAAACATCCAGAAGGATCGGTATTCCTATCTGTTGGGGGTACAAAAGTCATTTGTGCAGCAAGCATAGAAGAACGTGTACCGCCTTTTATGCGGGGACAGGGGAAGGGCTGGATTACAGCGGAATACGCCATGCTCCCGAGGGCAACGGAGCAAAGAAACATTAGAGAATCAAGCAGAGGCAAGGTTTCTGGAAGAACGATGGAAATTCAAAGATTAATTGGCAGGGCCTTGCGATCAGTGGTTGATCTAAATCTTCTGGGAGAAAGAACTCTTTGGCTTGACTGCGATGTCATTCAAGCCGATGGCGGTACTAGAACTGCTTCTATTACAGGTTCTTTTGTAGCGATGTCCCTCGCTTTTCATAAACTGCTTGAACGAGAAACGATCAAGCAGATGCCGGTTAAAGATTTTCTTGCTGCCATATCTGTTGGGGTCATAGAGGAGTTCGGTGAAATTTTGGATTTGAACTATGCGGAGGATTCAAAAGCGCTTGTAGATATGAATGTTGTCATGACAGGAAACGGTGAATTTGTTGAATTACAAGGTACTGGAGAGGAATCAACATTTTCTTATCCCCAACTTGATGCAATGCTGAAACTTGCTTCAAAAGGGATCAATGAATTAATTGCTACACAAAAAGAAGTATTAGGCGAGATTGCTAACGATATAGGCAAGTAGGGATGGTTAAACGATGAAAACAATTTTAATTGGAACAACAAATCTTGGTAAATTGAATGATTTCAAGAAGCTATTTGAAAAAGAAGGCATTATTGTTAAATCGCTGCAGGATTATCCAGAGGTGATTGATGTCGAAGAAACCGGCGACACGTTTCAAGCAAATGCTATTTTAAAGGCTGAAGCATTTAGCCGAAAATATAATGAAATTGTCATTGCCGATGATTCCGGCCTTGCGATCGATGCATTACATGGAAGGCCAGGCATTTATTCCGCGCGTTATGCAGGTGAAGATAAAAGCGACGAAGCTAACATCCAGAAAGTGCTTAAAGAAATGGAAGGGATTCCGGTTGAAAAAAGAACAGCCACGTTTATTTGTACATTAGCAGTTGCAAGGCCTGGTAAAGAAACCATTGTTTTTGAAGGGAAATGTTCAGGATTTATAACAGAAGAACCTAAAGGAAATCATGGGTTTGGATATGATCCTATTTTCTATGTGCCGGAAAAAAATAAAACGATGGCAGAGCTGACAACCGAAGAGAAAAATGAAATTTCTCATAGGAAGCGTGCAATGGATAAATTAAAAAGTGAATGGGAGTCGTTGTTTTAAAATTCCTCCCGTTCTTTGTTTTTCTTGCCAAATAAGATTGACATAAGAAAGAAAATAAGTTATATTATAAAACGTCGCCAATGGATGACGTTTTTTCTTGCGGGTGTAGTTTAGTGGTAAAACAAGAGCCTTCCAAGCTCTGGTCGTGGGTTCGATTCCCATCACCCGCTCCATAAAAATTTAATTAGTCCCGGTAGCTCAGCTGGATAGAGCACGATCGAGTAAGCTTTCAGAAATTTCTACAGCGTACCCGTCGAGCCGCATCCATGAAAAAGCAAACTGAGATGGGGACGACAAACTGAATAACACCTTGAATTACGTCCCAGTAGCTCAGCTGGATAGAGCAACGGCCTTCAAGAATAGGAGCCTCTAAAGGGAAACAAGAACCTTTAGAGTGGACGACACTATATCGGTGAAGCCTTAACAGGTTATGCTGATGGTAATACCGAGGAAACTTACGATTTCCTTTTTTATTTAAAGGAAATCTAGGAGTTTTGAAGGTTCAAGTTGGACTTGAGGGTAAAAACTCCAAAGAATAATCAACTGAATTATCGTGAGGTTCCGTAGAGACTATACGTGTCGCACCTGAAATGGTGAAGATATAGTCCAGACCACAAACAATATTATGTTTGGTGACGAAAGTCATAGTGGTAAGCTAAGCCGTCGGTCGGGAGTTCGAATCTCTCCTGGGACGCCATCAAAAAAGAAACGATTCCTATGTTTGTACAAGTATAAACATATCTTTTTAACTGTTTCTATTTTTTTTGCGAAAAACGGTTGACCATTGAAGGAAATCGTCGTATGATAGTCCTTAAACATAACTTGATGAAGATCATTGAAGTGGTTGAGGAACTTATTTAAGATCAATTAGAATTTTATTATAAAGAAATAATATAATAGTAATACCGAATAGATTGTTAAAACGATGAGAAGGTAAAAGGACGGGGAGTCGATAACTCCAGAGAGCCGGGTCGCTGAAAACCGGTGTTATCCCCCGCGCCGACTTCGCCTTTGAGTGATTTTCTGAAAGTGGGAAAAACCCATCATTAGGATGATCCGAGTGAACCACACTCGTTATCAAAAGGACGGAACTGAGAAGAAATACGATCGTCCGTGAGACGGCTGTTCGAAAGGACACCGTGAAAAAGGGTGGTACCATGAAAAGAAACCTTTTCATCCCTTTAGACTTCTATGGAGTCTATTCGGGATGGAAAGGTTTTTTTGTATTTATGGAATGAAAGCCAAAAGCAAGCCCAATTTACTAATTCTTATATAGGGAGGAGATTGTTATGGCTGCGAATGTAAAGCTTGAAAATGAAAAAGAAGCAAGAAACAAATTGTCGGGCGCGTCAATTCTCATAGAATCATTAAAGAGAGAAAATGTTGAAATGATTTTTGGTTATCCGGGTGGAGCTGCTCTCCCTATCTATGATGCCCTTTATGGACAGTCGATTAAGCACGTCCTTACAAGACATGAACAAGGGGCGATTCATGCGGCTGAAGGATATGCCAGAGTTTCAGGGAAACCGGGCGTCGTATTGGCGACTTCCGGGCCTGGAGCGACTAACCTTGTGACAGGAATTGCCGATGCAATGCTTGATTCCTTGCCTCTCGTTGTTTTAACAGGACAGGTAGGAACAAATGTTATTGGGTCTGATGCCTTTCAAGAAACGGATGTTATGAGTGTTACAATGCCGATTACAAAACATAATTACCAAGTGAGAGATGTGAAAGACATACCAAGAATTATTAAGGAAGCATTTCACATCGCGTCAACAGGAAGGCCGGGTCCAGTACTTATTGATATTCCTAAAGACATAGCAACTTCCGACGGTGAATTTAGTTACCCTGATTCTGTTAACTTGCCTGGCTATCAGCCGACAACAACACCAAATCTACTGCAAATCAAAAAATTAAGCGAAGCAATTAAACGTGCTAAAAAGCCAGTTATCCTTACAGGTGCCGGCGTTATTTTCTCAAAAGCGCATCATGAATTAACACAATTCGTTGAAATGACGAACATCCCAGTTGTATCAACTTTGCTTGGTTTAGGCGCAATATCGGGAAATCATCAACAGTTTATTGGCATGGCTGGGATGCACGGGCTGTATGCAGCGAACATGGCAATTTATGAGAGTGATTTGCTAATTAATATCGGGGCGCGCTTTGACGACAGGCTCACAGGCAACCCTGCAGTTTTTGCACCGAATGCAAAAGTAGCCCATATTGATATTGACCCGGCTGAAATTGGTAAGATCGTTGATACGCAAATCCCAATTGTCGGGGATGCAAAAGAGGCCATAGTTGCACTTCTTAACGAAACGGAAAAAGGCTTATCTTTTACAGAATGGAATAGCCATTTAAAGAACTATAAAAAAGAATTCCCGTTTTGGTATAAACAAGAAGGCAATGAGTTAAAGCCGCAAAAATTAATCGAAATGATTCATGAGTTGACAGATGGAGAAGCAGTTGTAACAACCGATGTTGGCCAGCACCAAATGTGGGCTGCTCAATATTACAAGTTTAAACAGCCGAATCGCCTCGTAACATCCGGCGGGCTTGGAACAATGGGATTTGGCCTGCCGGCTGCAATCGGAGCGCAAATGGCTGAACCCAATCGTACGTGCGTCTCCATTGTTGGTGATGCCGGATTCCAAATGACAAACCAAGAACTTTGCTTGATTGAAGAACTTAATTTACCAATTAAAATCGTGATTGTAAACAACTATTCACTTGGCATGGTCCGCCAATGGCAGGAACTCTTCTATGAAGAGCGCTATTCTGAATCATTAATGCCGCATCAACCCGACTTTGTAAAACTTGCTGAAGCGTATGGCATTCAAGGTGTGAGAGTGGAATCGCTTAGTGAAGCCGAAAGCGTATTAAAAAATGTAATCGATCTTGACCGCCCGCTTCTTATCGATTGCCGCGTTACACCAGACGAAAATGTATACCCAATGGTTCCGACTGGAAAAGGATCGCATGAAATGATTGGGGTGAGACCATGAAACGCATTATTACATTGACTGTGAACAATCAGGCAGGTGTCCTTAACCGGATTACCGGATTGTTCATGAAACGGCAATACAATATTGAGAGCATTACAGTTGGCCATGCTGAAACGCCTGGCATTTCCAGAATGACTTTTGTTGTAAATGTAGAAGATGAACACAAGCTTGAACAAGTCATTAAACAGCTCCATAAACAGATTGACGTTCTTAAGGTGAACGATATTACAGATCAAGCCATCGTGGCCAGAGAGCTTGCTTTAATCAAAGTAATGATTACAACACCGCAAACAAGGAATGAACTGTTCAGTTTGATTGAGCCATTCAGGGCAACTGTAATTGATGTGAGCCAATCAAGCATGACCGTTCAAGTAACAGGGGATCCTGATAAAGTGGAAGCTCTTATTAACTTGCTTCGACCGTTTGGCATTAAAGAATTGGGCAGAACAGGTGTAACAGCATTCACAAGGGGCACACAGAAACAAGAAAACGAGATTAAATCATTTTCAATTATTAATTAAAACATATAAAGAGGAGAGATTTATCATGGCAAAAGTTTATTACAACGGTGATGTACAAGAGGATTTACTACAAGGAAAAAAAATTGCAATCATCGGTTATGGGTCCCAAGGACATGCACATGCACTTAATTTAAGAGACAGCGGGAATGACGTTGTTATTGGATTAAGAAAAGGAAAGTCTTGGGAACAAGCGGAAGAAGACGGATTTAATGTGTATTCTGTAAAAGAAGCAGTTGAACAATCTGACGTCATTATGGTACTTTTGCCTGACGAATTTCAGCCGGAAGTATACAAAAATGAAATCGAACCAGGTTTAACAGAAGGAAAAGCCCTTCTATTCGCCCATGGCTTTAACATTCACTTCCATCAAGTTGTTCCACCAAGCAATGTTGACGTATTGCTTGTTGCGCCAAAAGGGCCAGGACATCTTGTAAGAAGAACATATACGGAAGAAGCAGGCGTGCCAGCATTGTTTGCAATTCAGCAAGACGTCACTGGCAAAGCGAAGCAGCTTGCATTATCTTATGCAAAAGGAATCGGAGCCGGACGTGCGGGCGTATTGGAAACTACTTTCCAAGAAGAAACTGAAACAGACCTATTTGGAGAGCAAGCTGTTCTTTGCGGTGGATTAACTTCACTTGTAAAAGCAGGATTTGAAACGCTTGTTGAAGCTGGATACCAACCTGAAGTTGCTTATTTTGAATGCTTGCATGAATTGAAGCTAATTGTTGACCTCATGTATGAAGGCGGACTTGCCGGCATGCGCTACTCCATCTCTGACACTGCACAATGGGGTGACTTTGTATCCGGACCGCGCGTGATTACAGAAGATACGAAAAAAGCAATGAAAGAAGTATTAGAGGATATTCAAACTGGTAAATTTGCAAAAGGCTGGATCCTTGAAAACCAAGCAAATCGTCCTGAATTCAAAACGATTAATAAAATTGAAAATGAGCATCTCATTGAAGAAGTTGGAAGCAAGCTTCGTGAAATGATGCCATTTGTTAAATCAAAGTCAAAAGAAGTTGTCGGCAGCAAAAACTAATTAAAGTGAGTGTTCAAAAAGGAGGACAACGAGAGGCAAGAAGATCGAGGAAGCGCAGCTTTGAGCACCGCAGCGTATGTTTGTAGGATACGTGAGGAGCGGAAGAGCAAGCTGACGAAGAGATTCGCAACCTATCGTTCCCGGACTTTTTGAACAACCTCTTAAATAATAGAATGTCGCCAGTAGTCTAACATTGAAGCAGGAGGACGATCCGATATGAAAAAACAAATTGCTGTTCTGCCTGGTGACGGAATTGGAGCAGAGGTTGCCGAAAGTGCTATAAGCGTTTTGAAAGTGGTAAGTGAAAAGTTCGGACACGAATTCGAATTTAAAAAAGGGTTAATCGGAGGGTGTGCCATTGATGAATACGGCACACCCTTACCCGATGAAACGCTAACCATTTGTCGGGAAAGTGATGCGATTTTATTAGGAGCTGTTGGAGGACCGAAGTGGGATGGAAATCCAAGCGAACTTCGTCCAGAAAAAGGCCTGTTAACGCTTCGCAAATCACTTGATTTATTCGCCAACCTACGCCCCGTCACAGTATTTGAAAGCCTTGCGGAGGCTTCAACATTAAAATTTGAAGTTGTAAATGGTGTCGATCTAATGATCGTACGCGAGCTTACCGGCGGGCTTTATTTCGGCAGGCCGAGTGAACGGATAGGCGAAAATAAAGATGCCGTTGTCGATACACTCCATTATACGAGAAAAGAAATTGAAAGAATTGTTCAAAAAGGGTTTGAATTGGCGCAAGTCCGTAGAAAGAAATTAACATCTGTAGATAAAGCGAATGTACTTGAATCAAGCCGGATGTGGAGGGAAGTTGTTGAGGAGATTGCCCCCAAATTCCCTGATGTCGAATATGATCATAGGCTTGTTGATGATGCTGCGATGCAGTTAATCAGAAATCCTAAACAGTTTGATGTCATTGTGACAGAAAATTTATTCGGCGATATTTTGAGCGATGAAGCGTCAATGATGACAGGTTCGCTCGGTATGCTGCCATCGGCAAGCCTCAGCGCAGATGGTCCGGGCCTTTATGAACCTGTACACGGTTCGGCGCCGGATATTGCCGGCCAAGGTAAAGCAAACCCTTTGGCTATGATCCTTTCATCAGCAATGATGCTGAAATATTCATTTAATCTAAGTGAAGAAGCAAGCGCCATTGAATCGGCTGTTCAAAACGTGCTGAATGAAGGATACCGTACGCAAGATATTGCTGATTCACATTCACCTGTTATTTCTACAACCGAGATGACAGAAAAGGTAAAGGCGGCATTAACTGAATAGTTTTGTGTCAAACGAGAGGAGGAACAATTTTGGCGCCTAGAACAATATATGAAAAACTATGGGATAACCATGTTGTTATCGAAGAGAAAGGCAAACCAGCTTTGCTTTATATCGATTTGCATCTTGTCCATGAAGTAACATCCCCCCAGGCCTTTGAAGGGCTGCGCATAAACAACCGAAAAGTAAGACGTCCTGATTTGACGTTTGCAACGATGGACCATAACGTTCCGACTGTTGACCGATTTAACTTGCAGGACTTAATTGCAAAAAAACAAATCGAAACACTGGAAAAAAACTGTAAGGAGTTCAATATTCCATTGTTCGACCTGGAGAGTCCTGAACAAGGAATTGTCCATGTTATAGGACCTGAACTCGGCTTAACCCAGCCTGGGAAAACAATCGTATGCGGTGACAGCCATACATCAACACACGGAGCTTTCGGCACGCTTGCATTCGGAATCGGAACGAGTGAAGTCGAACATGTGCTTGCGACACAAACATTATGGCAAGCAAAGGCAAAAACATTAAACGTTGAAATCAACGGGAAGCTTGATCCTTATGTAACGGCGAAAGACGTTATTTTACACATTATAAAAGAAAACGGCATCGGATTCGGTACTGGCTATGTCATTGAATATACAGGCGATACAATCCGGAACATGTCAATGGAAGAGCGGATGACAATCTGTAATATGTCAATTGAAGGCGGGGCAAAAGCTGGTTTAATCAGCCCTGATGAAGTGACATTTGAATATATCAAAGGCAGGAAATATGCACCAAAAGGTGAGGACTTTGATAAAGCCGTAGAAGAATGGAAAAAGATTGCGACTGATGAAGGTGCGGTTTACGACAAGACGATTAAAATTGACGCAAGCCAAATTAAGCCTCAAGTAACATGGGGAACAAATCCTTCGATGGGAATTTCGATTGATGAAAAAATTCCTTTCCCAAGTGATTTCACTTCAGAAACGGATCAAAGAGCGACAGAAAGCGCACTTGAATATATGGGTCTTGAGCCGGGTACACCGATCAGTGAAATTGAAATCCAACACGTGTTCATCGGTTCTTGTACGAATTCAAGAATCAGCGATTTGCGATCTGCGGCGGAAGTGGTTAAAGGCAGGAAAGTCGCAAACACCGTGACCGCCGTTGTCGTACCAGGTTCACAGCGAGTGAAAGAAAAGGCAGAAGAAGAAGGCCTTGACAAAATATTTATTGATGCGGGCTTTGAATGGCGTGATTCAGGCTGCAGTGCATGCCTTGGAATGAATCCGGACATCATTCCGGAAGGAGAACGTTGCGCTTCTACTTCAAACCGTAACTTTGAAGGGCGTCAAGGAAAAGGTGCACGTACGCATCTCGTCAGCCCTGCAATGGCGGCTGCAGCGGCAGTGACAGGAAAATTCACAGACGTCCGTTCATTAGAAAAAGAAGCCGTTTCCTAAAGGAGGTGCACGAAATGAAACCAATTAAAGTGTTTAAAGGAAAAGTGGCTTCGCTCGATCGGGTAAACGTAGACACCGATCAAATTATTCCGAAACAGTTTTTAAAAAGAATTGAGCGTAGCGGCTTCGGGGAATTCTTATTTTATGATTGGCGCTATAAAGCACCAGGTAAGCTAAATGAAAACTTTGAATTAAACCAGCCTGAAAACCAAGGCGCTGAAATTTTGGTAACCGGCGATAATTTTGGATGCGGTTCGTCAAGAGAACACGCACCTTGGGCGCTTCTTGACTACGGATTCAGAGTGATTATCGCACCAAGCTTTGCGGATATTTTTTATAACAACTGCATGAAAAATGGCATTCTGCCTATCCGTTTGGACGATGAAAAAGTCAAAGAACTGATGGCAAAAAAAGCATCAGATGCAGATTACGAAGTAACTGCTGATTTGGAACAGCAAATGGTTTATGATTCATCGGGTTTTCAAGCATCCTTTGACATCGATCCGTACTGGAGAGAAATGCTGCTAAACGGATGGGATGAGATTGCCGTCACTCTTCGGCATGAAGACGAAATCCGGGCATTTGAAAACAGTAGATAAGAAGCCATTTGAAATGATATGATGGCGGCTTCCCCAAGCCTTAGTTGTAATCATTTACAGCTAAGGCTATATTAATTTTTCTTGTATTTCATTAAGTCACCTGATACACTGTAAAAAATATAGAGATAGAAGAGCTGCTTTAGTAAACGATAGAGTAGGCGATAATATGAGCAAGGACAAAAATAATGAAGAAGGTAAAATCATTCCTTTTCCTAATTTAAGTGATAAACTTGCCGAAAAAGGAATGGAAGCATTACAACAGAAACAATTTGAGAATTCTCTTCAATATTTTGAACAATTGCTCGATCTTGAACCAAAACACTTTCAAGCTAATTTTGGAAAAGCAATCAGCCTTGTCGAGTTAGGACTGCTTGAAGAAGCTGCTTATTTATGTGAACAAATGTTAAAAGAAGGAATTGGTGAATACTTTGAAGTTCTCCAAGTGTATGCTTCGATACTGATTCAGCTTGAAAAATATGAAACCATTGTGAATACGCTGGAAGTTGTTATCCAGGAAGAAAAGCTACCTCCAAATGCAGCTGAATATTTTTACCAACTATTGGAATTCAGCAGAAAGATGGTAGAGGCGAATAACAAAGAAATTGCGGTACAATCGCTAGCGGATTCCGAACTTAAGGAATTAAATGAAGCGTTGCACGGAGATCAAATAGAAAGGCAATTATTTGCAATAAACAAACTTAGCCGTAAGCCGGATAAACAGTCGCTCAACCTTTTAAAAAACTATTTAAAGGATGAAGAGAAAGATCCTATTTTAAAAAGTATCATCTTGCAAAAGCTTGCTGAGCAGAACATAAATGAAAAAATGAAGATACATAAATTTTCAAAGGAAATGACTGTCAATCCATCGAACATAAAAAATACATATGAAGCTCCTTTTTCGCAACATGTCATAAAGCTACTAGGCGAAAAAATCGAAAATGACAATCCTTCATTATACGACATAAGCTTGCAAATTTGGTCACAGTATTTATTTTCGCTTTATCCCTTCAAGCCGAATCCGTTAAACGAGAATTTATGGGCAGCCGCTGTTCATTTTGTGAGTTGCCGATTGAATGGATTTGCAGTTGAACCAGCTGAAGTTTCTAAAAAGTATAAAGTGGAAAATGAACAATTTATGAAGTGCGTCGATAAAATTTTTGAAATGGAAAAACAATTAAAAAGAAACGATTGACCGAAACCGTCGATATCATTGAAAACATGTCCATCTATGCTATAATAAAATGGTTGTAGAAATGAGAGTTCGAACTGAATAAGTGGAATAATGTAGATATGTTGGAGGTAAAGAAATATGACTGCTAAATGGGAAAAAGAACAAGGAAATCAAGGAATTCTCACTGTAGAAGTGACGTCTGATAGATTTAATGATGCACTTGACCAAGCTTTTAAAAAAGTAGTGAAACAAATAAATGTTCCTGGTTTCCGAAAAGGAAAAGTGCCACGCAAAATTTTTGAACAGCGCTTTGGAGTGGAAGCTCTATATCAAGATGCGTTGGATATTATCTTACCGGAAGCATATACTGAAGCTGTAGATGAAACAGGAATCGAACCGGTCGATCGACCTGAAGTGGATATCGAACAAATGGAGAAGGGCCAATCGCTTATTTTTAAAGCGACTGTCACTGTTAAGCCGGAAGTAAAACTTGGCGACTATAAAGGGTTAGAGGTTGAGGAACAAGATACAACGGTTACCGATGAAGATGTCCAGAAAGAGCTTACTCGCCTACAGGAAAATCAAGCTGAGCTTGTTATCGTAGAAGATGGGGAAGCCCAAGAAGGAGATACAGTCGTAATTGATTTTGACGGTTATGTTGACGGCGAGCCTTTTGAAGGCGGAAAGTCTGAAAATTATTCGCTTGAACTAGGTTCTGGTTCCTTCATCCCTGGTTTTGAAGAACAATTGATTGGTGAAAAAGCCGGTACGGAAAAAGATGTCAATGTTACGTTTCCTGAAGAATATCATGCGGAAGAACTCGCTGGAAAAGACGCTGTATTTAAAGTGAAAATCCACGAAATCAAACGCAAAGAATTGCCTGAATTAGACGATGAATTTGCAAAAGATGTTGACGAAGAAGTTGAAACTCTTGATGCTTTAAAAGAAAAACTCAGAAACCAACTTGAAGAAGATAAAAAGCATCAGGCGAAACATGCGAAAGAGGATGCGGTTGTTGAACAAGCAACAAACAACGCGGAAATTGACCTGCCGGAAGTCATGATTGAAACAGAGCTTGACCGCATGGTGCAAGATTTCGGGCAGCGTCTCCAAATGCAAGGGATGACCCTTGATATGTATTACCAATTTTCCGGCCAAGATGAAAATGCACTTCGTGATCAAATGAAAGAAGATGCCGAGTTCCGCGTGCGCACGAATTTAACGCTTGAAGCTATCAGTGAAGCTGAAAACATTGAAGCCACTGATGAAGAAGTAGAAGCAGAAATAAATAAAATGGCTGAAACGTACAATATGGAAGTGGAGCAAATTAAGGGAATGCTCAATATGCAAGGTGGGAATGAAGCTGTAAAGCGTGATGTGATCATTCGAAAAACAGTAGATTTTCTTGTTGAAAACAGCAAAGAAGTTCCTAAAGCTGAAGGAACTGAAGAAGAAGCCACTGAAGAGCAAAAAGAACAGACAGAAGAATAATATAAAGCAAACAAGGCACGCAAAACGTGCCTTGTTTGCTACACTACATAAACGATACATATAAGGCAAATAGTAATAACTGTTTGGAGCAAGTGCTTTTGTTTTAATTCGAATAAAAACTGTGATACAATGCAATACATAATGAGCGATTTCAAAAACAATTGTTCTTAAATGATGCTCGAATGATTCAAAATTATGCAGGACGATGGAAAAAATCAGGCATACTGTTCTTAAAGAGGATGTTCAAAAAGTCCGGAGGCTTACAGGAGGTAAGTCAGTTCGACGTTATCACAGGACGTGATGCCTTTAGTCGAACTTCATTAATAGGCGGCGAATCTCTTTGTCAGCTTGCTCTTCCGCTCCTCACGTATCCTACAAACATACGCTGCGGTGTTCAGAGCTACGCTTCCTCGACGGAGCCAGGATGGCGACATTTCAACGTTGGCCACAAGGACGTGGCCTGCCTTTAGTTGAAATACTCTCTCGTTGTCCTCCTTTTTGAACACACACTTAAAATAAATTTTCAGGAAGTTAGCATAATTTATCAAGCTTATTCATCATGATAAGAGTAAGGGGTGAACGTTATGTTTAAATTTAACGATGAAAAAGGACAATTAAAATGTTCTTTTTGTGGAAAAACACAAGACCAAGTCCGCAAGTTAGTTGCAGGGCCTGGAGTATATATTTGTGATGAATGTATCGAATTGTGCACGGAAATTGTGGAAGAAGAATTGGGCAGTGAAGAAGAAGTTGAGATTAAAGAAATACCAAAGCCTCATGAAATCCGCGAGGTCCTAAACGATTATGTCATTGGGCAGGACAGGGCTAAAAAATCCCTTTCAGTTGCCGTATATAACCATTATAAACGGATCAACACAACTCAAAAAAACGATGATGTGGAACTTGCAAAAAGTAATATTGTTTTGCTTGGCCCAACTGGAAGCGGAAAAACATTGCTTGCGCAAACATTGGCCCGAATTTTGAATGTCCCGTTCGCGATTGCAGATGCAACATCGCTTACTGAAGCTGGCTATGTCGGAGAAGATGTTGAGAACATTTTATTGAAACTAATCCAAGCAGCAGATTACGACGTTGAGAAAGCCGAAAAAGGCATCATTTATATTGATGAAATCGATAAGGTTGCACGCAAATCGGAAAACCCATCGATTACCCGCGATGTTTCCGGTGAAGGTGTGCAGCAGGCGCTTTTAAAAATATTAGAAGGTACAACAGCAAGTGTCCCACCACAAGGCGGCAGAAAACATCCGCATCAGGAATTTATCCAGATCGATACGACGAATATTTTGTTTATCGTTGGCGGAGCATTTGACGGAATCGAACAGATTGTAAAAAACCGCCTCGGTAAAAAAGTAATCGGCTTCGGCGCTGACTCAAGCAAGGAAGAACTAAAAGACAATGAATATTTGTCAAAGGTATTGCCGGAAGATTTGCTTCGATTCGGATTGATTCCAGAATTCATCGGCCGGTTGCCTATTCTTGCGACACTTGAACAATTGGATGAAGAAGCACTCGTTGATATTTTAACTAAGCCTAAAAATGCCCTTGTAAAACAGTATCGAAAGCTGCTCGAATTTGATGATGTCGAGCTCGAATTTGAAGATGAGGCACTCGTCGAAATTGCAAAACAAGCGATCGAACGAAAAACAGGAGCAAGGGGCCTTCGTTCCATTATTGAAATGGTGATGCTCGATGTGATGTATGACTTGCCGTCACGCGAGGACATAAAAAAATGTATTATAACGAAAGAAACGATTACCGAAAACCAGCCGCCAAAATTGTTGTTGGAAGATGGAACGGTCGTTCAAGAAAGTTCAAAAAAAGAAACACCAAAAGAAAGTGCATAGAAGCATTTGGAGAAAAACCAGCTGAACCCAGTTGGTTTTTCTGCCTTTTTTGTGAAAAGAAAACCATACGCTAGGCGTATGGTTCCGGAAAGCTTTCAGCGATGTATCAAA
>NZ_QCZG01000009.1 GCF_003097615.1 Pueribacillus theae | reverse complement strand
GCTGGCCAGTAACAAAGGCTTTCAGCCGTAGAGCAAACCACCCGTTCACACGGGTGGTTTTGATTTAGTGAACAGATTGAAATTTTACTCACTTTTGTGTATAATTATGCAGAAAGGGAATAACTTGGGTGGCGCTTGTCATTATCACAGGAAAATGTAGTTTGTTCAAATAATTTATATATAGAGGGAGTGGGGACATATGCAGGCAAGGCTGCTCTTAGAAGATGGTTCTCTTTTCGTTGGGAAAGCATTTGGAGCCGAAGGAGATACTGTTGGTGAAGTCGTATTTAACACAGGGATGACGGGATATCAGGAGCTTCTCACTGATCCGTCTTATTGCGGACAAATTATAACGATGACGTATCCTCTTGTTGGCAATTATGGAATAACAAGGGATGATTTTGAAGCGGTGCGTCCTTTCGCCAACGGCTTCGTCGTGAGAAAATATGAAGAGGTTCCTAGCAACTGGAGAGCTCAATGCACTCTCGATTATTTTCTTAAGGAATATGGAATTGTCGGAATCAGTGAAATCGATACACGCATGCTTACACGATTAATCCGCCAATCCGGGGCAATGAAAGGGATCTTGTCGATTTCGAAACGGTCGGTTGAAGAACTAATGGAAATAGTTAACGGAACGGCGCTTTTGAAAGATCAAGTCGCCCGCGTTTCTACTCGCAGCGTATACAGTGTTCCAGGCAATAAGGAAAGAATCGTCCTTGTCGATTTTGGAACCAAGAGCGGAATTATGAAGGAGCTTTCCGACCGCGGTTGCGACGTCGTAGTTGTGCCGCATGATACGACTGCCGAGCAAATTCGCCGTCTCATCCCGGACGGCATCCTGCTCTCCAACGGACCTGGAAATCCAAAAAACGTATCATATGCGGTTCAAATGATACAAGAATTGCTTGGTGAGGTTCCAATTTTCGGTATTTGCCTTGGGCATCAGTTGTTTGCTTTGGCATGCGGAGCGGATACGGAGAAACTGAAATTTGGCCATCGCGGCGGAAATCATCCAGTTAAAGATCTTCGAACGGGAAAATGCTATATGACCTCCCAAAATCATGGCTACACTGTAAAAGAGGAATCTATTGCGGGGACGGGGCTGGAAATTACGCACGTTAACATCAACGATCGGACAATCGAGGGTTTAAAGCATACAAAATATATGGCCTTTTCTGTACAATATCATCCGGAAGCTTCCCCGGGCCCTTTTGATTCGAATCATTTGTTTGATGATTTTCTAGAATCGATCGATTCGTTTAAACGGAATCGTTCCCAGCCTGTTCGTCAAGTTCAAATGCTTGCCGAACGGAAATCTATTCAACAAATGTCTGGAACGAAAGGGGAGGCTCATTATGCCGAAAAATAACCAATTAAAAAAAATATTAGTGATCGGCTCTGGCCCGATCGTGATTGGCCAGGCGGCAGAGTTTGATTACGCGGGAACACAGGCTTGCCAAGCGTTGAAAGAGGAAGGAATGGAAGTCGTTCTTATCAACAGCAACCCGGCGACGATTATGACCGATGCGAACATGGCGGACAAAATATATATTGAACCAATTACTCTCGATTTTGTTTCACAGATTATCAGGAAGGAATGTCCTGACGGGTTACTGCCGACTCTCGGCGGACAAACGGGTTTGAATATGGCTATCGAGCTCGCCCGCGCGGGCGTATTGGATAAAGAAAATGTGAAGCTTCTTGGCACACAGCTTGACGCAATTGAAAATGCAGAAGACCGTGACTTATTTAGAGATCTAATGAGAAAGCTCAAGCAACCGGTGCCAGAAAGCATGGTTGTTACTTCTATGCCGCAAGCAATAAGCTTTGCGGACGAGATCGGTTACCCGATTATTGTTCGTCCCGCATACACGTTAGGAGGAACAGGCGGCGGCATTTGCAGCACAAAAGAAGAGCTTATCGAAACAGTGTCTGCAGGAATCCGGTACAGTCCAATCGGCCAGTGCCTGATTGAGAAGAGCATTGCAGGGATGAAAGAAATCGAATATGAAGTCATGCGCGACTCGAATGACAACTGCATCGTCGTTTGCAATATGGAAAACTTCGATCCGGTAGGCGTTCATACCGGTGACAGCATCGTCGTTGCTCCGACCCAAACATTATCGGACCGCGAAAACCAAATGCTGCGTTCGGCTGCGATTAACATTATACGAGCATTGAATATCGAAGGTGGTTGCAACGTGCAATTTGCCCTCGATCCTCATAGCTTTCAGTATTATGTTATTGAAGTCAATCCACGTGTCAGTCGATCTTCGGCGCTGGCTTCCAAAGCGACAGGATATCCGATTGCAAAAATGGCCGCTAAAATCGCCGTCGGCTATACACTAGATGAAATCGTCAATCCCATTACAGGACAAACCTACGCTTGTTTTGAGCCTACACTGGATTATATCGTTTCCAAAATCCCTCGTTGGCCCTTTGATAAATTTATCGGCGCCCACAAGGAGCTCGGCACACAAATGAAAGCAACTGGTGAAGTGATGGCGATCGGACGCACATTTGAAGAATCGTTACAAAAAGCCATCCGATCCCTTGAAATCGGCGCTCATCGGTTGAGGTTGAAAGAGACGGACAAATTGGATGACGACACATTCATTCAGCGTTTGCAGAAACCAGACGACGAGCGCTTATTCCTTATCGCTGAAGCGCTGCGACGCGGCATGACAGTCGAACAATTATATGAACTTACAAAGATTGATTGGTGGTTTTTACAGAAGCTTGACGGCTTGATCCGCTTCGAAGAGGACATCGCCGCAGCCGATCTTACATCGGAGACGCTGTTTGAGGCGAAGCGCCTCGGATTCACCGACCGCGCGATAGCAGAAATTAGGAGCGAGGCGGCGGAAACGCTGAAATATTCAACAGAAGCAGACGTTCGTGCGTTCCGAAAGGCAAACCGATTCGTACCGGTTTACAAGATGGTTGATACTTGTGCCGCTGAGTTTGAAGCGACAACGCCATATTATTACTCAACATACGAAACGGAAGACGAAGTGCAGGACACTTCCAAGCCAAAAGTCATTGTACTCGGCTCAGGTCCCATTCGCATTGGCCAAGGAATTGAGTTTGACTACTCGACCGTCCATGCGGTTTGGGCGATTCAAGATGCTGGATATGAAGCTGTTATTATAAATAATAATCCAGAAACTGTTTCAACCGACTTTAATACTTCGGATAGACTCTACTTTGAGCCGCTCTTCTTCGAAGATGTTATGAATGTGATCGAACGTGAGCAGCCGGTAGGTGTTATCGTACAGTTCGGCGGCCAAACCGCAATTAATCTTGCTGCCCCGTTGCAAAAAGCAGGTGTGCGCATCCTTGGTTCCGACTTGAAGAGCATCGATACGGCGGAAGATCGCAAAAAATTCGAAGCGCTGCTCCGAAATTTGAACATTGCTCAGCCTGAGGGCGCTACAGTCACATCAGTAAATGAAGCAGTCAGTACTGCAGCAAGGCTCGGTTATCCTGTTCTCGTTCGTCCCTCATATGTTCTTGGCGGCCGGGCAATGGAGATCGTCGAGTCGGATGGAGAATTGCTTAGCTACATGGAACAGGCTGTTAAAATCAATCCACAACATCCAGTCTTGATTGACCGTTATATGCTTGGTAAAGAAGTGGAAGTTGATGCGATCTGCGATAATGATACGGTGCTGATTCCTGGCATTATGGAGCACGTCGAGCGTGCCGGAGTCCACTCTGGAGACTCTATTGCGGTCTATCCGCCGCAAACTCTCTCCGAACGGATCAAACAGCAAATTATTGACATCACGGTAAAAATCGCCAAAGGATTGCGAGTGGTCGGATTGGTTAACATTCAATTTGTCATCCATCAAGATCAGGTCTTTGTCATTGAGGTGAACCCACGTTCATCCAGGACGGTTCCGTTTCTCAGCAAAGTAACGAACATACCAATGGCTAACGTGGCCACCCGTGTCATTATGGGCCAAACTCTTGCCGATATGGGGTACCAGAGCGGATTATGGCCGGAGGACAAGTGCGTTTCCGTTAAAGTTCCAGTATTTTCCTTTGCCAAGCTGCGACGCGTGGATACGACGCTCGGACCGGAAATGAAATCGACAGGTGAAGTCATGGGACGTGATGTCAATTTCGCTAAAGCGTTATATAAAGGGCTGATCGGTGCCGGCATGAAATTTCCTACAGCAGGATCTATTATCGCTACAATAGCGGACAAAGATAAATCTGAAGCGGTAGAAATTCTGAGCGGTTTCAGTCGACTCGGTTATAAACTAATCGCCACTGGGGGTACGGCCAAAGCGCTGGAAGAGGCTGGTTTGAACGTAACCAAAGTGAATAAGCTTAGCGAAGGTTCACCGAACATTCTCGATCTCATTCGCAACGGAGAAGTACAGTTTGTCGTTAATACGCTCACAAAAGGTAAAACACCGCAACGTGATGGGTTTCGCATACGAAGGGAATCTGTCGAAAACGGGGTCGTTTGTTTAACTTCCCTCGATACGGTGAGAGCACTACAGCTTATGCTGGAGGAAATCAATTTCTCATTACACGCAATGCCTGGGTGGTAATAATAGCTAATCCGTTTGAAAATATAGAGTACAATTTAAGATGACAAAAGCAAAATAAATTGATATAAGTATGGCAAGGTGTTATAATTTCATTAATTAAAATGTAAAATAAAAAGAAGCCGTAGGTGCTGGTAACACCCACGGCCCTGTACAATAGTTAACTCTTTATAAGAGTGGCTGGCTCGGTAGTCTTTTAAATAGACCATCCCTACAAGTTGTCTAGGCTCAAGGGAGGTCTATTTCTTTTTGTCTCGTGACAGTGCCGCAATTAAAACGCCGAAAGCGATCGTAAGTGATAGCGATTCAAATACTGTCATAAGCATCACCTCCTTTCAATATGGAGGTGAGCCAGACCACCCTTGAGGAGCCAATCCCATTGTACAAGCATTATTATAACAGACATTTTGCAATTTTTTTGAGTGTTTTGTATTGACTTTTATGATAAAAAAAGTATTCACTTGATTTAGATAAGAAGAGGAGCAATGAACACAATTGAGGTGATGGCTTGTGAGAATGGTAGATCTTATTCAAAAAAAACGTAACGGAAAAGCGTTAACTTCGGAGGAAATCCAATTTTTTGTTGATGGTTATACGAACGGAGACATTCCCGATTATCAAGCGTCGGCATTGTTGATGGCGATTTATTTTAAAGGGATGACATCAGAGGAAACAGCCATTCTTACTCAAGCGATGGTTGATTCAGGCGAGACCATTGATCTATCCCAAATTAAAGGGAATATTGTTGATAAGCATTCCACCGGCGGGGTAGGGGATAAAACGACGTTTATTATTGGCCCTTTGGTTGCATCTGTTGGAGTGCCTGTTGCTAAAATGTCTGGCCGCGGCCTTGGGCACACAGGAGGCACACTGGATAAGCTTGAGGCAATCGAAGGATTTAACGCCTCGCTGTCAAAAGAACAGTTTATTCAGAATGTCAACATATATAAACTTGCAGTCGCAGGACAAACGGGCAATTTAGCTCCCGCTGATAAAAAGCTCTATTCTCTTAGGGATGTAACTGCTACTGTCGATTCCATCCCCCTCATTGCCAGTTCGATCATGAGTAAAAAGTTAGCCTGTGGCGCTGACAATATTGTTCTTGACGTAAAAACAGGATCGGGCGCTTTCATGAAATCGCTTGAAGAGTCTGAAGCATTGGCAAATGAGATGGCGGCCATTGGCAAAAATCTCGGAAAAAAAATTGTTGCGGTGATCAGTGATATGAATCAGCCGCTCGGGTATGAAGTAGGCAATGCAAATGAAATAAAAGAGGCAGCAGAGATTTTGAAAGGAAAGAGAGTGGAAGACTTACGGATTTTGTCACTTGAAATTGCATCTCATATGGCGGTTATGGCTGGGGCTTATTCAAATTACCGACGGGCATATCATGAATTGGAGAAAAATCTTGAGAATGGCAGAGCGTTTCTTGCATTTAAAAGCTTTATTGAAGCTCAGGGTGGTAATGTTGAAAGGATAGAAAACTTGCATACATTGCCAAACGCAAAATACCATATCGAGGTAAAATCCGATAAAAATGGTTATGTTTCAGCAATCGACGCAGAATCTATTGGGCTCGCTGCTATGCTTCTAGGAGCGGGAAGAGCAACGAAGGAGGATGAAATCAATCACGGTGTTGGAATCACTTTAAAGAAAAAAACAGGTGATAAAGTAACGATGGATGAAACAATTTGTATTCTTCACAGTGATGATGAAACGCCAGAAGAAGCAATAAAAAAAGCGGCAGGCGCATTTTGTTTTTCAAATCAGCCCCCAAGCCCAGCAAAAGTTATTCACAAAGTGATTACATAAAAATAAGAAACGGATGGAGAAAAAGCGGGAGAAGAAATATGCCATTCAATGGCATATTTCTTCTCCCGCTTTTTTTATTGTGAACAAATGGGATTAAATGGTGTATAAGCTGTGAAAAAATGGAAACAATGACAGGTAAGACGTTGAAAATGGAGGGATTTTTTTGAAAAAAATAATATCTGCCCTTTTTGTCATTGCTTTCATTTTGAATTCTTTTACGTTAACTTCCGAGGCAAATGAAAAGGAAAAAGCGAGTTTAGACATGAAAGCCCCTTCGGCTATCTTAATTGAGAGGGATACAGGCACCATACTCTTTGAAAAAGAAAGCAATAAACAACTCCCTCCAGCAAGTATGACAAAGATTATGACAATGATCTTAATTATGGAAGAAATTGATAAAAAAACACTCTCCTTAGATGATAAAGTACGGACGAGCGAACGCGCTGCTTCAATGGGAGGCTCACAAATTTTCCTCGAAGAAGGGGAAGAAATGACTGTCGATCATTTATTGAAGGCGATTGCCGTGGCATCAGCAAACGACGCGTCTGTTGCGATTGCTGAACACATCGCAGGTTCAGAAGAAGAATTTGTGAAACGAATGAATAAAAAAGTAAGAGAACTTGGTTTAAAAGATACTCATTTCGTGAACTCGACAGGCCTTCCAGCTGAAAATCACTATTCTTCCGCACATGATATGGCACTGATGGCAAAAGAATTGCTTAAACACGAAGAAATTACAAATTATACAAGCATCTACGAAGATTATTTGCGTGAAGACAGCGACAAAAAGTTTTGGCTTGTTAATACGAATCGCTTAGTTAAATTTTATCCGGGAGTAGATGGGTTGAAAACAGGCTATACGAGCGAAGCAAAATATTGTTTAACAGCAACAGCAAAAAAAGATGGCATGCGGCTCATTTCAGTTGTCATGGGAGCGAAAACGCCAAAAGAGCGAAACAGCGAAATTATGAAAATGTTTGATTATGCCTTTAGCCGATATGAAATTCATCGTTTAGTTGAACGCGGCGAAAAGGTAAAACAACTAACGATCAATAAAGGCTCTAAAAAGAAGATAGATGTTGTCACAGGCGACGCGATTTCATTGTTGACAGAAAAAGGCGGAACAACAGATGACATCAAAACAAAATATATCTTTGATGATAACGTGAAAGCCCCTATTAAAAAAGGCGATCAAATCGGGAAAATTGTGTTGGAAAAAGAAGGGGGCAAATTAACCGAAACACCGCTTTTAGCAGCTGAAGATCTTAAAAAAGCATCGTGGTGGCAGTTATTTAAACGTACTTTAAATCAATTTACAGTACCGCCCGAAAAATAATTTGACGAATTTATTGGGTTCTTCACTAGTTTTGTCAACAAGAAGGAATTAAAAATAAAATAGCGAAAAAGACTCACTAGACGATTGCATAAGGAGGAATCAAAAGTGGGTCTTAAAATCGCGCTTGAAATTAAAAAGACCGTTTTACTCGTTCGCCTTGAAGGGGAACTCGATCATCATACCGCGGAGCTCCTGCGGGAAAAAATAGAAACCCAATTGGATGGAAACGACATCCGCCATATTGTATTAAACCTAGAAACTCTGACATTTATGGATAGTTCAGGGCTAGGTGTGATTTTAGGAAGATACAAAAAAATAAAAAACCGCAACGGCGAAATGATCGTGTGTGCAATCTCGCCGCCTATAAAACGTTTGTTTGAGATGAGCGGATTATTCAAAATTATTCGCTTAGAAAAAAACGAGAGAAATGCATTGCAAACGTTGGGGGTGGCGTAAATGAAAAATAAGATGAAATTGCAATTTTCCGCTTTAAGTGAAAATGAATCTTTCGCAAGAGTAACTGTTGCTGCGTTTATTACACAACTTGATCCGACAATGGATGAAATGACAGAAATCAAAACTGTCGTGTCTGAAGCTGTTACAAATGCAATTATTCATGGTTATGAAAACAATCCAGATGGGGAAGTATTCATTGAAGTTACGATTGAGAAAGAAAATAAAGTGTCCATTGTCATTAAGGACGAAGGAGTAGGCATTCCCAATCTTGAGGAAGCACGCCAGCCGCTCTATACATCAAAACCTGAGTTGGAGCGCTCGGGAATGGGATTTACGATCATGGAGAACTTCATGGATGAGCTGAAAGTCGAATCCAATGTGAATAAAGGGACAACGATTTACTTAACAAAATATTTATCAAAAAATAAAGCGTTATTTAATTAAGGAGTACGACTTATGGATGTCGAAGTAAAAAATGATAATCACGAATCGTACTTAAAAGACAGCGAAATAAAAGAACTGATAAAAAAGAGCCAGAATGGCGATACGTCCGCAAGGGATCTTATCGTACAAAAAAATATGCGGCTCGTATGGTCAGTTGTCCAACGATTTATCAATCGCGGTTACGAGCCTGATGATCTCTTTCAGATTGGTGCAATCGGTTTATTAAAATCTGTTGATAAGTTCGATTTGTCATATGATGTTAAATTTTCAACATATGCTGTCCCGATGATCATTGGAGAGATCCAGCGCTTTATACGGGACGATGGGACAGTGAAAGTAAGCCGATCTTTAAAGGAAACCGGCAATAAAATCCGGCGGGCGAGGGATGAACTGTCAAAACAAAAAGGAAGGGTGCCGACCGTTCATGAAATAGCGGATTATTTAGACATCCCACCCGAAGAAGTTACTTTGGCCCAAGAAGCGACACGTACTCCTACTTCGATTCATGAAACGGTTTATGAAAATGACGGAGATCCGATTACATTAATCGATCAAATCGCAGATCATTCATCTGATGGAAAATGGTTTGATAAAATTGCTCTAAAAGAAGCGATTGACCGATTAAATGAACGGGAAAGGCTTATTGTTTTCTTAAGGTATTACAAGGATCAAACACAATCGGAAGTTGCTGAAAGGCTAGGAATATCGCAAGTACAAGTTTCTCGATTAGAAAAGAAAATATTATTGGAAATTAAAAATCAGATGGGAGAATAGACCCGTCTGATTTTTAATTTTAACAGCAGGACGAGAAACAAATTGAATAAAGAAATACCAACATTCGCATACTACCATCAAGTAAACTGTGACGATTTAAGGGGTTGAGGCAGTGGACGTGAGAGCCATCTATATTAAAATGAAACCACGTATCGATGCCGAATTAAATCAAACGATTTCGATTGGACAGACAGCATACCTCATTGGCAATGAGCCATTATGTGAAAAAATTGCCGAATTGCCGGCTCATATTGTGAAAGAAGAGGACAATAATGTCATTATTATTGACTTAATGAGAATTATAGCCATTATCGGAAATCATTTTCCTAATTTGGATATCGAATCGATTGGACCATCCCAAACAATCGTACGAGTAAAAGAACAAAAGAAAAGGCATTCTATTCCTCTTTTTATTTTTGTTTGGCTATTGCTCTTTTTCGGGAGCGGGCTTACCATCATGAATTTTCACGAAGATGTCAGCATGTTGGCAGTCCAGCAGAAACTGTATGAAATGATCACGGGAAAAGAGAATGATTTCCCGCTTTTACTCCAAGTCCCTTATTCAATCGGATTAGGAATCGGGATGATTTTATTTTTTAATCACTTATTTAAGAAGAAATTCAATGAAGAACCAAGTCCCTTAGAGATTGAAATGTTTAAATATGAACAAGATCTCAACCAATATTTGATTTTGACTGAAGGTCAAAAAGAAAACGAGAAAAATTGAAATGGCACTTACAGTCCTTTTTGTAATTTTTATCGGTTTAGCGGGTGGGATAGCGGTTGGCAGTGGTTTTGTCGCGTTCTTAACCGTTTTAGGCGTTATTCCAAGGTTAATTCATTTAACGAAAACATTGCCATTTTTACGTCATTACGAATGGGCGGTCTCTTTAGGGGCAGTTGGTTTCAGCTTAATGTATTTAAGAGACATCTCGTTTCATTTACCTGCATTCCTATTACTTGCCATCGGGCTGTTCTGTGGTATTTTTGTCGGAATGCTTGCAGCGGCATTATTTGAAGTTTTGAATGTGATGCCGATCCTTTCCAAACGAATTGGGATTGAGGAAGCTTTAACAGGATTACTTATGGCCATCGTGTTTGGGAAAATGATTGGATCATTATTTCAATGGCTATTTTTTGTGAAATTTTAAATGAAGCGAGGTGCCATCATTGAATAAAAAAGAAAACATAAGAAAGAATTTGCACGAGAACGAGGCTTATCTTAAAAATCGCCTTGGCGATGGTGTTAGCTTTGATGTAGGATCTCGAACTTTTAAATATGGTGAAAGAAATGTTTTAATTTATTACGTAACAGGACTATGTTTTGCGGAAATGGTTATGGATTTATTTGCGAATGTTAATGAAAGCAATGATGGGTCAATACACGACTTTCTCCAGCATAATTTACCGCATCAGCAAGTGGAAACGACAAATAAATTTGATGAAGCGATCGATCGTTTATTAAGTGGATTGTTACTCATATTTGTTGATGGGGAGCCAGAATGCTTTATTATTGATGCCCGCCAATATCCAGGAAGGCAACCTGAAGAACCTGACACGGAGAAGGTTATCCGGGGAGCCAGGGACGGATTTACAGAGAATATCGTTGAAAATACGGCTTTAATCCGTCGTAGAATCCGGGATGAAAATCTTCGAAATGAAATGGTTCAGGTTGGTGAACGATCAAAAACAGATGTTTGTATTTCTTATCTTAAAGATGTTGCCGATCCTGGTTTGGTCGATTTGGTTAAAAAGGAACTTGCCGGAATCAAAACAGACGGTATTCCGATGGCGGACAGAGCGGTTGAAGAGTATATCATGAAGCAAGGCTGGAATCCATTCCCGCTCGTAAGGTATACGGAAAGACCAGACGTAGCGTCTGTCCATATTCTTGAAGGGCATGTCATGCTGATCGTTGATACGTCACCAAGCGCGATCATTATTCCAACGACCTTTTTTCACCATTTGCAGCATGCCGAAGAATATAGACAGACTCCCGGTATCGGTGCATTTCTGCGTTGGGTGCGATTTATCGGGGTATTTGCCTCTATTTTTTTGCTTCCTTTGTGGTATCTTTATGTACTTGATCCAAATTTGCTTCCAAAAGAAATTGATTTTATCGGCCCGAATAAAGATTCTAAAATTCCGATCATCTTGCAGCTTTTGATTGCAGATTACGGGATCGATCTTCTGAGAATGGCTTCAATACATACCCCTACACCTCTAGCAACGGCAATGGGATTAATCGCAGCTGTTATGATTGGCCAAATCGCCATTGATGTAGGCCTGTTTGTTCCAGAAGTCGTTTTGTATGTGGCGATTGCAGCAATTGGAACCTATGCTACGCCAAGTTATGAACTTAGTGTAGCGAATAAGCTTGTACGCTTATTTTTGCTGTTGGCTGTCCTTGCTTTTAAGCTGCCAGGTTTAGTAATAGCTTCAACCCTCGTCATCGTTTATTTAGTAAAACTTAAAAATTTAAACACACCTTATTTATGGCCGTTTATTCCATTTAATTTAAGTGCGTTTTTAAATGTTTTAATTCGAATCGCGGAGCCTTATAAGAAACGTCGCCCAAGCATACTGCACCCACAAAATGCGAAGAAATAACAATGACCGAATTTGTATTCGGTCGTTTTTTGTGGTACATTAAAGCGAATCATTACATGTAATTTGCAGCAATAGGAAGCGGGGAAAAACATGCAATTACACGGTACAAGCATGATTAATCATAGCAGCCATCTTTCCATAAAGCTGTTGTTTTCATTGAAAATGGGGAATCCAACTCATTATTAAAAGAGAACTACGAAGATTTGCTTTCTCACGACTCGCCTCTTAAAAATCCACTCACAAATTCTTGAAGATGTTGTTCAATCAGCCGCTAAAATTCGGGGTAGCCTCTACGCTCCCATTTTTGCTTGTTTCACCCTCTTCAAGTAAACTAAAAATGCAAACTGCAAAATTGGAGGAAATGATCATGAAAAAAGGTAAAATTGAATTTGAAAACGGGGAGCAAATTATCATTGAGTTTTTTCCTGAAGAAGCTCCTAACACTGTTGCAAACTTTGAAAAGCTTGCGAATTCTGATTTTTATAACGGTGTAACATTTCATCGCGTGATTCCTGGATTTGTCGCCCAAGGAGGCGATCCAACTGGAACGGGAGCCGGAGGGCCGGGTTATACAATTAAGTGCGAAACAGAAGGCAACCCGCATAAACATGTAGCCGGCGCTTTATCGATGGCGCATGCCGGGAAAGATACAGGCGGAAGCCAGTTCTTTATCGTTCATGAACCTCAGCCTCATTTGGACGGTGTCCATACTGTGTTCGGGCAAGTCATAGATGGAATGGATACTGTGCTAAGAATCAAACAAGGCGATGTGATGAAAGAAGTCTCTGTTTGGGATGAAGAGTAAGGATACAAATAGCCGTAAACCTTAAATATTAAGGTTTGCGGCTATTTTTATTTGATTATATTTTTCCAAAGAATGGTTAACATAAAAATATGCTTTCATTCTAAGGGGGCGAATATGGATACGTATTTATTGGCCGTCACTATTGGAATCGTGTTTGGCTGCATCGCAAGAGCTGTTTTATTACGTACAGATTTTCGTCAATATCCTACATACCCGCAAGGAAGAATTATTCATATTTCATTTGGATTTATCGCATCTTTTATAGGTGCTGTCGCTGTACCCGCTGTCTTGGAATCGGATTGGACGGCAGTCACCTTCCTAGGATTGGCAGCGACACAATTTCGGGAAGTCCGTAAGATGGAAAGAGAAACGCTTGAGAAAGTCGATACATTTGAATTGGTTAAACGAGGCTCTCCGTTTATTGAAGGGATGGCCCAAGCATTTGAAAGCCGGAATTACCTCGTCATGTTTACAGCGCTTGTAACTACTTTTTTCAGCGTGTTTAAACCTTGGTTAGGGATAATTAGCGGGATTATCATGCTTATTATCGTGAAATTCAACATGTCTGGAAAAGTATTAAAAGCGGTTGCTGATTTTTCAGAAGGTGAGATACGGTTTGAAGGCCCAAATTTATATGTTGGTGATATTCATATTAAAAACGTTGGGCTTGAAGAAAGTAGAAAATTAATTCTGGAACGGGCAGTTGGAGTGATCGCCACCCCAAAAAATGAAAATAGTGTCCTTATTTTATCCAATCTTGGCCAGCGCCAAGCGATGCTGCACCATGTTGCGAATGTTCTTGGTGTTTACCTTGACTCAGGCGAGCCGGATATTGTTCCCCTTTCAAAACGTAAAATGAAGGATGGAAGAATAGGTTTATTCCTTATGCCTGAAGAAAGGGATTTTCATCAAATCAAAACGGTTTTGGAGCAAGTGCCAGTGCTTGACAGTGCGATTCGGTTGCCAAGTGAAGCGAATAAAGGGAAATAGGAGTTGGGAAAATGGAGGAGCAGCAAGCAACAATCGTTGCCATTGTAACTATGAAACAAGAAAACATTAAGGGCGGGGGTGCGCCTGTTTTTATCACTGAATCGAAAGATGATTTACAAAAAGTAAGCAATAGCCTTGAAAAAATCATGGATGCTTCCGCCCATCAAATTCATGAGAACACAATGATCATTGTTGCACGGTAAAAATGCATGCCACAACGGATCATTTACAAATTAGAGCTTGAAATTACCTAAAAGCTAAAGCATTCTTAGCCATTTTCACGTCGTTGGCTAATAATTGCTCAAGATCATATGCGGGATAATAGCCGTTGTAAAACATAAAATAAAAGACCCTTCCATGTAGATCAATGGCTTTAAGTAAGTGCCTTTTGAACGTTTCCCTAAGTTGAGGAGTAGCTGTTTCCGTTATTGCTGCAGCGTAATTTCTGACGGCAGCTTTGGAAAAGCCAAGTAAACTGCCGCTTTCAACAGCGGTCATATCCGGAAAACTTGAATGGCGATCCATAGACCAAGCAGACGGGTAAAATTGCAACAATTCATGCAGATTTTGCTCAATGCTTTGAATAGTCTCTCTATATAAGGTACGTAGAGAAGAGTTTTTGATGGTAGGCAGTTTCTTTTTAAACCCTACAAGTTGGGTAGACTGAAATGCGACAAGCTCATGCAGCTCCAATGTTTCATGCCAAGCTAAGTGTTTTTGATTCCAATGTTTCATTTATTTCCTCACTCTCCGAATAATTGGTTCGGAATAGCATATGCCTATGGAAATAAAAGGGAATTTGTCCGCAGAATGCAGTTGTAAACTATTGATTAAAACAAACTATAAAAAGACCGGTCGCTTATCGACCGATCTTCAGAGGCAGTGGAGTTTTTATTAATAATATCCGCCGCCAACATAAGAAACACCTATAATGATTAAAAGAATGAACAATACAACGATCAAGGCAAATCCTGATCCATGTCCGTATCCGCCTTCACTCACAATGCAACACCTCCTTTTTTGAGGTTACTAAATCATATTCAAAAAAACAGTAAATGAAATGGACATGTGTTTGAATTAGCAGCCTGTTTAAGAAGAGAATGACTTCATATTCCGAAAAGCACACCTTGTAGATACCAAATGCCACACTTTAATAACTGTATGCATTTTTAAGAAATTCACCAGCAACAAAACGGTGGTCTGTGTTCAACAATTTCATTTCTCATAACGGGTCTATAAATGTGTTCAGGTACATCTACAATGTTTAGCCGATTAACGTGAACAACGGGATGGATAATCGGTTGTGGACGGCGAACAAAATGATCGTGAACAACGTATCTTGGAGGACAATGGATTGGTCTGTTATGGGGAAACATTATTTTCACCTCCTAGTATTTATTAGTCATTAAATGTTTACATGTCTCCTTTGGAAACGGACAAATACATCAACATAGGGACAATATGTTAATAATGGTTTATGAACTAAAAATTGAACACTACTATGAAATTAGTTTACGGTATAGGCTGCTTTAACTTTAAAAGAACGTCATTATCAAACATTGAAACGGCTTACCGAACAAATGGTTTGATGGAGGGCAGGGAGCATACCTCCTTGCTTTTTATTTTTTTAAAGGGTAAAATATAATCAATAAAAAATGGCTGGTTTCTTGGTAGGACACTTTTAAAAAACGGCAAAACAAAAAACAGTCAAAAAAAGAACGAACTTTTCAACAAATGTTGATTTAGCGCCATTTTTAGCCATTAAAGGAAACGATAGTTAACGACAAAAGAATAATCTATTCCTTCGGGGTCGGGTGCAATTCCCAACCGGCGGTGATGAAGCTCAAAGCTTCTTAGTCCGTGACCCGCTTCAAGCGGTGGATCTGGTGAAACTCCAGAGCCGACAGTAATAGTCTGGATGGGAGAAGGAAACATATTTTTGATACGAAGCATGCCCTTATTTAAGCAGGGTTTATTTGCTATTGCGAAAAATCCCCCGGAAGAATCATTTCTCCGGGGGATTTTTTGATTGAGATTCGGAAATTTCTAAAGTTGGGAGGGTATATCGAACTTGAAAGATGAAGAATATATGCGCCTTGCACTCCATTTGGCGAAAACAGCAAAAGGACAGACGTCCCCAAACCCAACTGTTGGAGCGGTAGTCGTTAATAATGGTGAAATTGTAGGAGTTGGAAGCCACTTAAAGGCGGGTGAAGCCCATGCAGAGGTTCATGCCCTTAAGATGGCCGGAAACAGGGCAAAGGGAGCGACAATTTTCGTTACGCTCGAACCTTGCAGCCATTATGGAAAAACGCCTCCATGTGCGGAACAAATAATCGACAGCGGCATTAAGCGTGCCGTCATCGCTTCAGAGGATCCGAACCCTAACGTTGCTGGAAGCGGAATAAAATTACTGGAAGCGGCCGGAATTAAAGTGGAATCCGGTTTATGCAGAAAAGAATCGGATGAATTAAATGAAGATTTCTATCATTACATCGTAACGAAAACGCCATATGTTACGCTCAAAAATGCGATGACGCTAGATGGGAAAATTGCAACGTCCACAGGAGAAAGCAAGTGGATCACAGGGCCTGAAGCGAGAGAGGATGTCCACAGGTTACGGCATAAACATGATGCGATTCTTGTCGGTATCGGAACAGTGTTAAAAGATGATCCAAAACTTACGACAAGGCTTCCCGAAGGAGGGAAAAATCCGGTTCGAATCATATTAGACAGCAAATTAAGAACTCCCTTGCATGCAAACATTATGACCGATGACTCTGCAGAGACATGGCTCATCATTGGAGAAAAAGCGAAAAAGGATCGATCAGCCTATAACAAACAACACGTCAAACTGATAGAAATGGCGAATACCAATCATCTTCGTGAGTTAATGGTGCGGCTTGGCGAGCTTGGCATTGCCTCCTTATTTGTAGAAGGTGGGGCAAGAGTGAACAACAGTTTTTTAACTGCAAAACTTGTCAACCAGTTGATTGTTTATATGGCGCCAACCGTTATTGGCGGAAGCGATGCGCCAACAAGTTTTGAAGGAACGGGAATTCCCCATTTGAAAGATGCATTACAGCTCGAATATAAATCGATTGAGCAAATTGGCAAAGATCTTAAAATAGTCGCTAAGCCAAGAGTAGAAAGGGTGAAATAATGTTTACAGGCATTATTGAAGAGATTGGAAAAATTGAAGCAATGGACCATGGTGCGGATGCAATCACGATGAAAATAAAAGCAAAAAAAATATTGCATGATGTCCAGCTCGGCGACAGTATTGCCGTAAATGGTGTCTGTCTCACGGTAACTTCATTTACTGAAGGAGATTTTACAGTCGATGTGATGCCGGAAACGGTAAAAAGCACGAGCTTAAAGAGTTTAAAGCAAGGATCATCAGTCAATCTCGAACGTGCAATGGCTGCCAACGGTCGATTTGGAGGGCACTTCGTCACAGGACATGTTGACGGAATTGGTGAAATTCGTGCAAAACGACCCGTCTCGAATGCGGTGTATTATGAAATTGCGGTTCCTGATGAGCTAATGTCTTACATTATCTACAAAGGTTCAATTGCCGTTGATGGGACTAGCCTTACCGTGTTTGGAGTAAATGATGGCAGTTTTACAATTTCACTCATTCCCCATACGCTTTCAGAAACTGTTTTAGGTGACAAAGCGCCTGGTGATATCGTAAACATTGAATGCGACATGCTAGGTAAATATGTAGAACAATTTACTTTAAAACGAAAGGATCCTGCAAGAAATCGCATGACCAAGTCTTTTTTGGAGAAAAATGGCTTTGCCTAAGGAGGAAAAAGCATGTTTGACCGAATTGAAGATGCTATTCAGGAATTGATAGATGGAAAAGTCGTGATCGTCGTTGATGATGAAGATCGAGAAAACGAAGGTGATTTCGTAGCGCTTGCTGAAAAAGTGACGCCAGAAACGATCAATTTTATGATTAAGCACGGGCGCGGACTTGTGTGTGCTCCGATTAGCTCCCAGTTGGCAGGAAAATTGGAGCTCTTTCCAATGGTTGAAAACAACACTGATTCACATGGAACGGCGTTTACGATTAGCATTGATCATCGTACGACAACAACAGGCATTTCTGCGCACGAAAGAGCGCTTACGATTCAAGAAATGCTCAATCCAGACGCAGTGCCGTCGGACTTTAAGCGCCCTGGCCATATCTTTCCGCTTATTGCAAAAGAAGGCGGAGTGCTCCGGAGAGCAGGCCATACAGAAGCAGCAGTCGATCTTGCCCGCATCGCCGGAGCGAAACCAGCAGGGGTCATTTGTGAAATTATTAAAGAAGATGGAACGATGGCGAGGGTTGACGATTTAAGGAAATTGGCAGATGAATTCGGCCTGAAATTGATTACGATTAAAGATTTAATTTCTTACCGCAGTCGTAAAGAACAATTAATCAAGCGGGAAATCGAAATTAGTTTGCCGACAGATTATGGCCGGTTTAAAGCAATTGGCTATTCGAATGTCCTTGATGATAAGGAGCATGTCGCACTCGTGAAAGGCGAAATAACGCCGGATAGACCCGTTCTTGTGCGAGTACATTCCGAATGCTTGACTGGCGATGTATTCGGCTCCAAACGCTGTGACTGCGGGCCACAGCTTCATGCGGCATTAACCCAAATTGAAGAAGAAGGCAAAGGCGTTCTCCTTTACATGCGGCAAGAAGGCCGGGGAATCGGTCTAATGAATAAGCTGAGGGCTTATAAATTACAGGAAGAAGGCTATGATACCGTCGAAGCGAACGAAAAGCTCGGTTTTGCGCCTGATTTGCGCGATTACGGTGTCGGAGCCCAAATTCTTAAAGATTTAGGCGTTGAAAAAATGAAACTTTTAACAAACAATCCTAGAAAAATAGCTGGGTTAAGCGGGCATGGCCTGGAAGTGGTTGAACGGGTGCCGATCCAAATGCCAGCAAAAAAAGAAAACGAAAATTATTTAAAGACGAAACAGAATAAATTGGGGCACATCCTTCATTTTTAGGCTGCCCAAGCGATTAAGAGGAGGAATAATAAATGAAACAGACATTTGAAGGCCATCTTGTTGGAACAGGTTTAAAAATCGGCATCATCGTAGGTCGGTTCAACGACTTTATTACAAGTAAACTGCTTAGCGGCGCGGAAGATGCACTGCTTAGGCACGGGGTCAATGAAGAAGATATCGACATTGCATGGGTACCGGGCGCTTTTGAGATATCGCTCATCGCAAAAAAAATGGCTGATTCGCAAAAATACGATGCCGTTATTACGTTGGGAACTGTCATTCGCGGAGCAACACCCCACTTTGACTACGTTTGCAACGAAGTGGCAAAAGGGGTTTCTTCAGCGTCCCTAACAAGCGGGGTTCCTGTTATTTTTGGAATTTTAACAACTGAAACGATTGAACAAGCGGTTGAGAGAGCAGGGACAAAAGCCGGCAACAAAGGCTGGGATGCCGGTGTTTCAGCTATCGAAATGGCCAATTTGGTAAAACAATTTTCATAAAAAGGACAAATCGCTTAGCAAATTCCTCTTTATTCATGTATACTATGGTAGGAGTTTGGCAATGAAAGGATTTCACTTAAAGAGGGATTATTATGCTTATACGTTATAAACGTAACTACGAAAAGATTGCAATGGGTTTAATGTCGTTTATGCCCCGGGAAAAAGATCTTAAAAAGTTGCAGGAAACAATCAAACTATATGAATCGAACGATGATTGGCAACTATATCTTTGGAAAGAGGATGACGATATTGTAGGGATCATCGGTATTTCCATTGATAAAGATGATAACTCTGTCCTTTTGCAGCATGTAAGTGTTAATCCGTCACATCGCGATCAAGGATTAGGAAAAAAAATGGTGGAGCAGCTAAAAAAATTATTAGACGGAAAATATGAAATTATTCCTAATAAACATACGAGAACGTTTTTTGAAAAATGTTTTGAAAGTGATTCAGAAGAAGAGAAGCTGTAAGCTCAATGCTTACGTGTAGCTTCTCTTCTTTCTTTATGATTTCCCCTTTCTTTCATTCTCTCGCTTCGATCCCTCAACATATGTTTGTGAACAAGTTCGTCATTTTTCAAATTGCTTTCTGAACCCCAAATACAATTGAGTTTTTTGCATTCCTTCTTACACAATTCGATTAATTGGTTAGAAATGATTGGCAAGTGAATACTTGTGTATTCTTGTTTATTCAGCATCTCTCTGTACCGCGTTTCAAGAATCAATAAAAGCTTAGAATAGTCAAGTGAAAGAGAATGAATGGCTTCCTTTTCCATTCTTATTATGTTTATAGCGTTTTTCATCAATTTTTCGGCACCTTTAAAATTCTTTCGCCGTTGATGGTACAATGCAACAGCGATTTGAATGAGCCCCACCCAATATTTCTTTCGGTTTTCTTTTTCGTCCTTTTTCCAATGTTCCTCCAGCACTTCATGGCATTCAAAATAATCCCTCAATCCATGAAAATAAACTAAGTACCTGATGTAGGCTTCTGGGTATGGCACTAGATTCATCCTTCCTGTTTACGTTTCGTTTATTGAAAAATTGTTTAAAGAAAAGCGAATCGTGGTAAATCGTTGTAACTGCTGAATGAAAATATAGTGAATAGCTTAAACTATTGTCAACTAAAGTAAAAACTGATTTGTATCCCGAACTTTTTTAAAGGAGGTGTTACTATGCCTTATATTCTTTCTGTTGGGACGGAATCGCCGCCCCATTACTTTTCTCAAGAAGAAGTAAAGAATTTTGTCCGTGAACTGTTTCACTCTCAATTTAGGAACATTGATCGTCTATTAAATATTTTTCATAATGGCCAAATTGAAGGGCGCTATTTCTCCGCTCCGCTGGAATGGTTTCAAAAAGAACATACTTTTTCTGAGAAAAATAATCTTTACATCGAATTAGCAGTCGAACTTGGCGTTAAGGCGATTGAAAAGGCATTGCACAACGTAAACTTCTTTGCGAAGCCGGTTCCTTTTAAAGAAATTGACGCTATATTTTTTATATCAAGTTCGGGAATTTCAACACCAAGTATTGATGCCTTGATAATGAATAAGCTTCCTTTCTCAAATCACCTGAAGCGAATACCGATTTGGGGCTTAGGCTGTGCGGGCGGTGCCGCTGGGATATCGCGCGCTTTTGAATATTGTACAGCATTTCCTGAGGCAAATGTATTAATTTTAAGTGTGGAATTATGCAGTTTAACGTTTCAAAAAGGCGATTTGACAAAAAGCAACCTCATCGGGACATCTCTTTTCGCGGATGGCGTCGCTTGCGGACTCGTTTGTGGGGACGAGTCTACGCTATTGTCGACATCTAGATTACGAAATTCGCCATATATTCTAGGAAACAGTTCAGCCTTCATGCCTGAATCTGAAGACGTGATGGGTTGGGAAATAAAAAATACCGGTTTACATGTTATCTTTTCAAAAGATATCCCGCAAATTATCGAGGGTTGGCTTAAACCGAACGTCGTAGAATTTCTCGAAAAATACGATTTGTCTATCCATCAAGTTCAACATTTTGTTGCGCATCCTGGTGGACGTAAAGTGCTAGAAGCTTATGAAAGGACGTTGAACCTTTCAGAGGACAAGCTAAGCATTTCAGCAGATGTTTTAAAAAAATACGGAAATATGTCATCTGCGACGATTCTTTACGTATTACAACAATTCCTGCTTCAAAATTTAGATGAGTATGACATTGGTTTATTGATGGCCCTTGGACCCGGATTTTCTTCTGAAACGGTTTTGCTGGAATGGCGAAAGCCTGAAGTCAAGGAGAAAGGGAAACAGAATCATGCTGTTTAGTATTCTCGTTACGATTGTTATCGTGCAGCGCCTGATTGAACTTTTCATTGCAAAACAAAATCAAAAATGGGCAGAAGAGCACGGCGGCATTGAATTTGGAAGAGATCATTACAAGTATATCGTTATTCTCCACGTTGCTTTTTTTACTTCGTTAATTGTTGAGCATTTAGTAAAGCCCTCTCTTATTTCGGGCTGGTATTTTTTCTTTATTGTGTTTCTTGCCGCTCAATGTTTGCGCGTCTGGAGTTTAATGACATTGGGAAAGCACTGGAATACAAGAGTCATTGTCATTCCTAACAAAGAAAAGGTTGTAAACGGGCCATATCGTTTTTTAAAGCATCCTAACTATGTTGTTGTGACACTCGAACTTTTTACACTTCCATTCATGTTTGAAGCCTATATCACAGCATTTTCTTTTACCATTTTAAATATTTTCTTTCTATTTTTCGTAAGGATTCCCGTTGAAGAGGAAGCTCTCCGCCATTTGCCTAACCCTGAACGAAATTAAAGATTCATATGCACGCATCGTTCGGTTTATCGAAGAAGATACTAGCTTAGAAAGGGGTTCTCAATTTGGATAAAAATATTTCCTATGGCAGTGATTATAAATATATCCCGGCAACATCCATCACTAGCGGGGTTGGGATAGAACTCTTGCCGGATCTATTCTGCTATACGGTTCAAATCGTGAATATTTGCCTCGTTGGAAAACCGGGTTCGAATGATTTTGTATTGGTTGATGCAGGGATGCCCCATTCTTCGAATGCCATCATTTCTGCGGTTGAAAATCGTTTTGGAAAAAACAGCCGCCCGCAAGCCATCGTGTTGACACACGGCCATTTCGATCACGTCGGCGCCGTCATTGAATTAGTGGAAAGATGGGATGTTCCTGTCTATGCCCACGAATTGGAATTGCCTTATTTAACAGGGGAAAAAAGCTACCCTGAACCTGATCCAACGGTCGAAGGCGGACTCGTAGCCAAAATGTCACCTATTTTTCCAAATGAACCGATTCATTTAGGAAATCGCGTCACAATGCTTCCTTCCGATGGAACTGTTCCCGGAATGCCTGAATTCAGGTGGATCCATACACCTGGACATACACCAGGGCATGTTTCATTTTTTAGAGAAAGGGATCGTGCGTTAATTGTAGGGGACGCCTTTGTTACTGTGAAACAAGAATCGCTTTATAAAGTTTTAACACAAGAACAGGAAATCAATGGGCCTCCAAGATATTTAACAACTGATTGGTCTGCTTCATGGGAATCCGCAAAAAAATTAGAAGCGCTAAAACCGTCAGTCGCAATTACAGGGCACGGGCTTCCAATGGAAGGCGAACAATTGGCAAAAAATTTACGAAAGCTTGTGGAGGAATTCGAAAGCATTGCCATTCCAGATGACGGAAAATACATGAATTAAACGTGAAAAACCGATTTTCCTTTATTTAGGATGATCGGTTTTTTATTATTCATATCGCCTCTCCGTCTGCATAAATATGTACAAACTAGCTTGTCAGAGGCGGGATGTTATGAATAGAAAACGCTCAAAAGCCGGGATCATTCTCGTATCTCTATTTTTTTTACTATTTTGTCCTACAAATTTATCATATGCAAGCACGCTGAATGTTTCCGCCAAAAGTGCTATTTTAATCGAACAGGAATCAGGGCGGATCTTGTTTGAAAAAGATGCCTATACAAAGCGCAGAATCGCAAGTATTACAAAAATTATGACCGCTATATTGGCCATTGAATCTGGTAAGCTTGATGACAAAGTGAAAATATCGAGTAAATCAGTCAATATTGAGGGATCAAGCATTTATCTAAAAGAAGGCGAAATCATAACGTTAGAGGATTTAGTTTATGGATTAATGCTGAAATCCGGAAATGATGCAGCCATCGCTATTGCGAATCATGTCGGCGGGAGCGTTGAAGGTTTTGTTTACATGATGAATGAAAAAGCAAAAGCGATCGGGATGAAAGATACTGTATTTTCAAATCCGCACGGATTGGACGATAGTGAAAACCACTATTCAACGGCTTACGATATGGCCTTATTAATGAAATACGCAATGAAAGATAAGACCTTTCGAAAAATTTCCAGTACCGAAAAATATAAAACGAAAAAAATCGACGGTGAGAGCTGGGGTCGTTTATGGAAAAATAAAAATAAACTTGTGACAGGCTTGTACAAATATTCTACTGGAGGAAAAACTGGGTATACAAAAAGAGCAAACCGTACACTCGTTTCCACCGCCTCGAAAAATGATATGGATTTAATCGCTGTCACACTCGATGATCCTGATGATTGGAATGACCATATCGCTCTTTTTGAGCATGCTTTTGATACTTATCAAAAAATGAAGCTTATTGATAAAGGGAAATACAAGCATGCAACACACGATTTTTATCGAAATAAGCTTATTGTGAAACAACCGGTATATTATCCATTGACTGAGGAGGAGTCACAGCTTCTTACTTCCTCGATAACGCTTCTTCGCCCGCCAAAAGGGAAAAAGTGGGAAAAAGAAGGAGTTCCTGCACCAGTAGGTTATTTAAAAATTAAACTTGAAGGGGAAGAGATTGCAAAGGTGCCATTGTTTTTTGACGGCCAGCCGGCGGCTGAAAAGAAAAATTTCTTGGAAAGCTTTAAAAACATCTTCTTTTTAGTGGCAGGGGTTGATCAAAGTGATTAACCTCATCTGGGTCTTTTTATTCTTGATTGGTTTTGTGTTCGCTGGCATAAATGGCACAATGGAAGAGGTTAACCAAGCCATTTTTGAAGGCGGCAAAGAGGCGGTAGCGGTATCCATAGGATTTATAAGCGTACTTGTTTTTTGGCTCGGCATGATGAAAATTGGTGAAAAGGCAGGTCTTTTGTTAAAGCTATCGCGTTTATTGCGGCCGCTTGCGACGAGGCTTTTTCCGGAAGTGCCGGCAAACCATCCTGCGATGGGGTATATTTTGTCAAATATGGTATCGAATTTTTTCGGGCTGGGAAATGCCGCTACGCCGATGGGGATCAAAGCGATGGAAGAGATGAAAAAATTGAACGGCGGAAAATCTTCAGCAAGCAGGTCAATGGTCACTTTTTTAGCGATAAACACCTCTAGTTTAACGATTATTCCGACGACTGTTATTGCGATTCGCATGCAATATGATTCCGCGTCGCCAACTGAAATCGTTGGTACAACGATTGCTGCGACATTTTTTTCCACGGTTGCGGCAATAGTGATTGATCGTTATTTTTATTACAGAAGGACAAAAGGCAGGGGCGGTTTATGATTACTGCGATATCAATATGGCTTATTCCTTCTTTAATTGCATTTATTCTACTTTATGGGACGTATAAAAAAGTGCCGACATATGAAGCGTTTGTAGAAGGGGGAAAAGAAGGGATAAAAATTGCTGTGCAGCTTATTCCTTTTTTAGTAGGGATGCTAGTTGCGATTAGCGTCTTCCGTGCTTCAGGCGCGATGGAAGCGCTCGTTGAGTTATTAAGTCCACTTCTTCTTTTAATCGGAGTGCCGGCCGAGGTTGTACCGCTTGCACTTATGAGGCCAATATCAGGAACGGGAGCTCTTGCCATTACAACGGATTTAATCGCTACGCATGGGCCTGATTCCTTTATTGGCAGGTTAGCTTCAACGATGCAGGGAAGCACTGATACAACCTTTTATATTTTAACCGTTTATTTTGGGGCAGTTGGCATCAAGAAAATGGGAGATTCTGTGAAGGTTGGATTGCTTGCGGATCTCGTCGGGATTGTTGCCTCTATTATTATCGTGACCATCGTTTTTCCAAAGTAACTTGAGAATGATAGATAGCAGGGGTATGATGTTACTGAGGTGAAGAAGATGGAACGTCTTCAAAAAGTAATCGCAAAAGCAGGGATTACATCAAGAAGAAAAGCGGAAGATTTAATTGTAAATGGCAAAGTGAAAGTGAATGGAAAAACAATAACAGAACTTGGAACAAAAGTGGGCGCCAATGATCGGATTGAAATGAATGGCATCCCGATTGAACAGGACGAGCCAGTTTATTACTTGCTTTACAAACCTAAAGCTGTCATTTCAAGTGTCGATGACGAGCATGGACGCCGGGTTGTGACCGATTTTATCGACACGGATAAAAGAATTTTCCCGATTGGGCGGCTTGATTATGATACTTCTGGCATTATTTTATTAACGAATGACGGGGAGTTTGCAAATCGGCTGATGCATCCTAAGTTCAAAATTGATAAAACGTACATTGCAAAAGTAAAAGGGATCGTTACGAAAGAAAAAATTGAAAAATTAAGGCGTGGCATACACTTGGAGGACGGAAAAACAGCGCCGGCAAAAGTTAAATTATTGTCGGCTGATAAAAAAAGAGGAACATCGGTCTTGGAAATGGTCATTCATGAAGGAAGAAACAGGCAAGTAAGAAGAATGCTTGAAGCGATTGAACATCCTGTCATAAAATTGAAAAGAGAAAAGTACGCCTTTTTAAACTGCGACCATATGCAGCCTGGTGAATACAGGCCGCTTAATCCGAAGGAAATCAGACAACTGCTTGCATTATCAACTGCAAAAAAGAAATAATTAAGAGGTTGTTCAAAAAGTCCAGGAAAAATAGCTGTCGAATTTCTTCGTCAGCTCGTTCTTGCGGTACTCACGTATCCTTCAAACATACGCTGTTGTTCCTCAGAACCTCGCTTCCTCGAAGGAGCCAGAATGGCGACATTTCAACGTTTGCCACAGGACGTGGCCTGTCTTTAGTTGAAATTAGGTCTTTTTGTCCTCCTTTTTAAACACCCATTTAAACGCAAACCTCTGCACAGAAAAATGTAGAGGTTTTTTAGCTTTCAAGCCAGCTACTTTTGTTTTCTTTAAATTTTGCGGGAAATAGGCTATTATTTTAGGTAGAGAAATGAGTGTAGAGTTGGCAGTAAGCAATAAAATGAAAATTTGTTCGCAGGAGGAAGGTTCATTGAGTAAAGAAGCCCGTTTGTTAGTTGTAGATGATGAAGAAAGAATACGACGATTATTAAAAATGTATTTGGAAAGGGAAAATTACGAGATTATCGAAGCGAAAGATGGGGAAGAAGCACTGGAAAAAGCCCTTTCGGAAGACTTTGATCTTATCTTGCTGGATCTCATGTTACCCGGTATCGACGGGATTGAAGTTTGCCAAAAGTTGAGGGATAAAAAGGCGACGCCTGTTATTATGCTGACCGCGAAAGGGGAAGAAACCAATCGGGTTCAAGGTTTTGAAGTAGGAGCCGACGATTACATCGTAAAACCATTCAGCCCACGTGAAGTAGTATTAAGGGTGAAAGCCCTCTTGAGGCGTGCTTCAACTACAAAATTTTTGCAAACGGATACGACAATGAAAAATGTTCTTGTCTTTCCCCATTTAACGATAGATCATGATGCACACCGTGTAACATCTGATGACCAAGAAATTAATTTAACGCCGAAGGAGTATGAACTGCTCTATTACCTAGCGAAATCCCCTGATAAAGTATTTTCGCGCGAGGAATTGCTTAAAGACGTTTGGAACTATGAGTTTTTTGGTGACTTAAGAACAGTTGATACGCACGTAAAAAGGCTGCGTGAAAAACTGACGAAAGTGTCGCCGGAAGCTGCGAAAATGATTGCCACCGTTTGGGGAGTAGGCTATAAATTTGAGGCCGTTTCAAAATAATGTTTTGGAAAAGTGTTGTTGGGAAGCTTTGGGCTACGATTATCTTATTGGTTGCCGTCGTACTTTTCGTACTTACTATTTTGCTGCTTGAATTTTTACAGAACTACCATTTAAACAATGCAGAAGAACATCTGACGAAATTGGCAGAGAAAGTGGCGGTAGTCATGGAGTCATACGATGATTATCGAATGGCGCTTTCTACTGCTTGGGAGATTGTAGACGCTTCCTCTGCACGGTTCGTTATTATTGCAAGCGAAGATCAATATTGGTATTCGCCTAATACGAATAATTTAACAAACTTGCCACTCGAACTTTTTTTGAAAGACAAAAAATTATCAAAGGTATTGAAAGATAAAAAAAAGGTTGTCATTGAGGGAGACTTTCCCGTTGAAGGGAACGGCGAAGACTTGCATAACGAAATTATTATTGTCGGTGTCCCTCTTTCGATGCTGCCGGATGAGCAAGGCGGCGTTTTTCTTTATCAATCATTAGATGTCGTTCAAAATACGATGGATCACGTAAAAAAAATCATCTATCTGTCTGCAGGGATCGCCATCGTTCTAACGACGATATTTGCTTTTTTTCTATTAACAAGAATCAATGCACCTTTACGTAAGATGAAGGAGGCTGCAGCAAATGTTGCCAACGGCGACTTTAATATTAAAGTGCCGATCGTTACGAGTGATGAAATTGGGGAACTGGCTATTGCGTTTAACCGCATGGCGAAAGAAATTGACAACAACATCACTGCTTTAAACCAAGAAAAAGAACAGCTTACAAGTATATTGAGCAGTATGGCGGACGGCGTAATCACCCTGGACAGTTCTGGTGAAATTTTACAAACGAATCCGCCGGCTGAACGTTTTCTACTAGCTTGGCATTATGAACAAGGAATGAATATTATCGGGAATTCGGACATTCCAAAAGAAGTTCAGGAATTGTTTCAACAAGTTGTTACTCTAGAAAAAGAACAAGTAACTGAGGTTACAATGCAAGGGAGAAGTTGGGTCGTTGTGATGACACCGCTTTACAATCAATCTTTTGTACGCGGTGCGGTCGCTGTGTTACGAGACATGACGGAAGAACGGCGAATGGACAAACTACGTGAAGATTTTATCGCAAATGTCTCACATGAATTGCGAACGCCAATTGCGATGATGCAAGGATATAGTGAAGCGATTGTTGACAATGTGTTAGGTAATGAAGAGGAGAATCGTGAACTCGGAAAAATTATTTACGATGAATCCCTTCGAATGGGCAGGCTCGTGAATGAACTGCTTGATTTGGCCAGAATGGAAACGGAACACTTTAAATTGCACTTAAGCGAAGTTGAAATTCGCTCGTTTACAGAGAGAATTACGAAGAAGTTCCAAGGAATGGCCAAGGAACAAAATGTCATCCTATCTTTCGTAAAACCGAATAAAGAAATTTACATGTCCATCGATGCAGATCGAATTGAACAAGTGTTGACAAATTTAATTGATAACGCGATTCGCCACACGAAAGTTGATGGGAAGGTTGAAGTTAGAATCGAAATCCTGGATTCAGGTGTGACATTTGAAGTACAAGATAATGGTTCCGGTATCCCTAAAGAAGATTTGCCTTTCGTTTTCGAAAGATTTTATAAAGCCGATAAAGCGAGAACGAGAGGGCGTTCAGGCACTGGATTAGGACTGGCAATCGCCAAAAATATCGTAGAGTCTCATGGGGGACAAATTTTTGTCCATAGCATTGTAAATAAAGGCACGACTTTTTCATTTTTCTTGCCTTACAAATCATAAGCCATCCAATTCTTTGGATGGTTTTTTAATTGTAATGAAATTGTAACCACCTAACAAGTTATAAATTAATCATTGATTCCATACTCTAATAGCGGATAGATTGACAAGCCGTTAAGGAGGAAAAGCATAGTATGATTGATTTTTTTAGAAGAGTCTTTATTGCCATGTTGATGGCGATGTGTATTTCGCTACTATTTTTTAGTGTGAAAATAACAGTTGCACAATCATCATCTGATTCATTACATAACAGCTGGACGTGGCCTGCGGAAGGCGTCATTACTGGCCAATTCGGTGAACGAAACGGGAAGCATTATGGCATTGATATCGCGGCTGAAGTCGGTGCGCCTGTTTATTCAGCGGGACCAGGCAAAGTGAGCAGGTCGTATTATTCTGACTCATACGGCAATGTTGTTTTTATAGTACATAAAAACGGAATGGAAACGGTTTATGCCCATTTGAATAAACGTTTTGTTTCGGAAGGGGAGAATGTGAAACAAGGTGTTCAAATTGGCGAAGTGGGCAATACTGGGCATTCGTCGGGAAGCCATCTCCATTTTGAAGTACATAACGGTTCATGGAATATCAATAAAACAGCAGCAATTGATCCAATGATGGTTTTTGATAAACACGTTGAAAAAGCACATGTAGCCAAAAGCGAGACATCATCCCCGGCAAGCTCGCCTATTTCCAGCAATGAAGCAGCAAATGTTAAAAAGCTGCAAGTCACAGTTGCGAAAGGAGATACATTGTGGGCCATCTCCCAAAAATATGGTGTTTCGGTTGACGATATCATGAAATGGAATGATCTTTCTTCATCATTAATCAAAATAGGACAAGCTCTCACAATTAAAGAGCCAATGACGAAACAGTAGGGACAATAGACGCTGGTGCGTCTTTGTTCAGAGGTCAGAAGCCAGACGGGTTTAAATTTGGGAAAAAACAAATGCAATTCTTCAAAAAAAGGAGCCTTCTGGAAAGAAGGCCCCAAAAAACGTTTAATAGGATGTTCAAAAAGTCCGGAGGCTTACAGGAGGTAAGTCAGTTCGACGTTATCACAGGACGTGATGCTTTTAGTCGAACTACCTTAATAGGCTGCGAATCTCTACGTCAGCTTGCTCTTCCGCTCCTCATTTAATTGAAAGGAGTTATGCACCTGCGTCTACAAGCATTGCTCCGAAGCATGCTTCCTCGGTGCAACTCGCAGCGGATCATAGAAGTATCGCTCGTCGCTGCGGTGCTCAGAGCTTCGCTTCCTTGACCTTCTTGCCTCTCGTTGTCCTCCTTTTTGAACACGCACTTTAATCAATTTTTTTGATCGAAGTAATATCTTTTATTTCTTTAAGAGCATTGAAAGCTTCATCTGAAAGGACATCATCAAATGAAAGCATCATAATTGCTTCTCCGCCCGCCTCTTTTCTGCCTACTTGCATTGTAGCGATGTTCATATTATGATCACCTAAAATTTGGCCGACTTGGCCAATGATGCCTGGTTTATCAATATGTTGAATATAAAGAAGATGTCCATGCGGATAGAAATCAATATCAAATCCATTTAAATTAACAATGCGGGGCCCGTATTCCTTGACATATGTTGCCTGCATTGTAAAGTTAGTATTCTCTCCAATAACATTGACATCGATGAGATTGGAGTATCCCTTTGACCTTTCAGTATGTTTTTCACCGTAGACAATACCGCGTTCTTTAGCGATTGTAGGGGAGTTCACTTCATTTACAGGCGTATCTGCTCTAGGAGTAAGGAATCCTGCGAGCAAGCTCCGTGTAATAACGCTCGTTTCCAGTTTTGTAATATCTCCAGCATACGTCACTTCAATTTCTTTAACAGGCACATTCATGCACTGTGATAATATTGAACCCATTGTTTTTGTAAGTTGGTAATAAGGTTGAATTTTTTCAAACAATTCGTCGGACATCGTTGGTAGATTAATTGAATTTTTAATGGGGTGCCCTTGTAAAAATTGTACGACTTCTTCAGAAACTTGTGCTGCAACATTTAATTGTGCTTCTTTCGTTGAAGCGGCAATATGTGGTGTAGCAATAAAATTATCAAGTTCAAGTAAAGGATTGTCTCCAGGGGGCTCATGCTCAAAGACATCGAAGGCTGCTCCTCCGACATGCCCATTTTTCAAGTAATGAAGAAGTGCTTCTTCATCAATGATGCCACCGCGTGCACAGTTAATTAATAATACACCGCGTTTCGTTTTTTCGATATTATGATGGCCAATTAACCCTTTAGTATCTTTCGTAAGAGGGGTATGGACAGTAATAATGTCCGCATTTTCCAATACTTCATCTAGCGTATTTACTGTTACGCCTAATTGCTTCGCACGTTCATTTGTTAGAAAAGGATCGTAAACATAGAGATTCATGCCGAAAGCGCGAGCACGAACCGCCAATTCCGACCCGATGCGGCCAAAACCAACAATGCCAAGATTTTTGCCTCGTAGTTCCATTCCTAAAAACGCTTTTCGTTCCCATTTTCCGCTTTTTATTGATTGAGTGGCCTGCGGAATCATTCTTGCAAGAGAAGCGATCATGGTAAACGTATGTTCACAAGTTGAAATTGTATTTCCATCTGGTGCATTTATGACAACGATTCCTCTTTTTGTAGCAGCGTCGATATCAATGTTGTCAACACCTACACCTGCTCTTGCAATAATCTTTAAATTTGGCATTTTTTCCATAACTTCTTCGGTAACCTTCGTTCCGCTTCGAACAAGCAATGCGTCGTATTGTTCTAGATTATCTTCGTCATTTACATGTTTTTGTACACAAGTGAATTGGTCATTATTCAACAACGGTTGAAGGCCGTCTTCACTCATAGGGTCTGATGCTAAAACATAGAACAAAATTTCTCCACTCCTTAAAAATTAATTATTTGCTTTATAACGTTCCAAGCATTCATCGATAAGTTTGGCTGCTTGTTCAGGGCCTTCCCAGCCTTCAATGACCGTTTCTTTATTTTCAAGGTCTTTGTAAACTTGGAAAAAGTGAGCAATTTCCTTAAGTACGTGGCCAGGCAAATCCTCAAGAGTTGTGACATGGTTGAAGCGTGGATCTTCGACTGGAACAGCTAGCAGTTTCTCGTCTTTGCCTTTGTCATCGCTCATAATCAAAACGCCGATTACTCTCGCGTCAATGACACAGCCTGGAAATGTAGGGAAAGTTGTATAGACTAAAATATCAAGCGGATCCCCGTCCAATGCAAGTGTATTATCAAGATATCCATACTCTGCAGGATAGTGCATTGGAGAAAAAAGAACCCGATCTAATTTAAATACCCCTTTTTCCTTATCAAATTCGTACTTGTTCTGACTTCCAGTTGGAATTTCAATAAAAGCTTCGACAACCTTATTTGTAAAACCCATTTAAAAAAGCCTCCTCAATGTTAAAATGCCCGTTAAATAATTTACCGCTATATTATAGCAATTTATTAGTCGTATTGCTATGGCTATATGTCCGTCCAATCTTTAAAATTGTTAGTATGTTTCCTATTTTGAGCAATCAGTTGGATTTGTCCCACAGAAGGAGGGGGGTTACTCCTAGTTAATGCGGCTGAAAATGGTAGAAACTCCTCTTCATTGCTGATTGAGGAGTTTCGTTTATTCAAATTTTAACGGATCGCCGTCAAATGGCTCCTCCGAAATTTTTATTGAATCTGTTGGACAACCTTCATTCGCATCTTCCAAGTCTTCAAGCAATTCTTCGGGAACTTCCGCAGTTCCTTGATTATGATCTAAAATAACGTAGGCAAGCCCATCGTCATCGTAATCATACAGATCGGGAGCAGCCGCACCGCACGCGCCGCATGCAATGCATGTATCTTGATCCACAATTGTAAATTTAGCCATTCTCAATCCTCCTAACCAATATAGAATATCACAAGGAATACGAAAAGTAATTGATCATGCCATCAATTTTAAAATAATCAGCGTCATTGTGTAGCAAAGAAATATGTTTTTTGAATGAATTTTAAAAGAAAAAGTCTCAAAAAAAGCAAAGAGGTTCATCCAAAACGCTAATAATAAGGTAATATTAGAGAAGGCTATGTTAATTTGCGGTATTGATTTTACTCATTTACAATTGACCTTCTTAGTTAATATAGCTCTAAAGAAAAAGGGTTGGCGGCGGTGATGTTAAGGTGGAAAACGGTATAAAGCATGAGGAGAATAAAGGGCAAGTATTGCCTTCAAGAAGTGAATACCATAGAAGAAAGAAAAAGAAGAGGAGAAGAGAGAAAGATAATGTTCATTTGTTTTTGGCAAAATTGCTTTTTTATTTTTTTATGATGTTCATCGCATTTATTTTCATTTATTATGTATTCCTTTCAAAATAAAAAAGGCTCCACTTGTATGGAGCTTTTCTGCTCATTATAAATAAAGCATTTGCTGTTTGGTTAAACCAAAGAAAATAAATCTATGGTTAGGATATATAAACTGGTTGACAATGACTCCATTTTTAGACAAAGCTTCTATTCGCCCAAACGCGACCGTTTCTTTTTGCAAAGGACAAAAAACTTCGATTGGCAACCCAAGATTGCGGTTATATTCCAGGTCACTATAGCAGAGCAATGATTTTGTCTTCATTTTTTTTAGTGTCATGTCGTCAACTCCGTTTCTTTAGTTGGGTTGGAAATTTTTATCAAGAAGTTAAGCATAGTATAACACCAATTAACTGAATATTCAAGAAATGATTTTAAGTTTTGATTATTGCTTTTTAAGCTTGTCTCTACCCATTTTCTCGGTTAAAATAAGGCTAATACTCGAATACTAAAAAAGCACCAATTAATAAATTTTAACATATGTTGTAGAAACATAGTGCGAGTAGGGAGGTTAGGGGGGATAGCATGCGACTAGAGCGGTTGACGTACAATAAAATCAAAATTTTTTTAACGTATGATGATTTGAAGGAACGGGGCATCACGAAAGACGAGTTGTGGCATGATGGACCAAAGGTGCATCAGCTGTTTAGAGAAATGATGCTTGAGGCTGATGACGAGCTTGGCTTTAAAGCAGATGGCCCTATTGCGGTCGAAGTGTTTTCGCTTCCTGCTCAAGGTATGGTGGTCATTGTTACAAAAGAAGTGAATGATATTCATGATCATGATGAAAGATACGATGATGATTATATCGAAATGCAAGTTACACTCGATGAAAGCGATGAGATTTTTTATGAATTTTCAACATTTGAAGATGTCATTTCTTTATCCAAACGATTGTATCCCTTGGAAATAACCGGTGGAACATTGTATAGTTTCAACGATCAATTTTATATGAAATTTGACGAGGAAGAAATTGAGGCTATAAATATCGATGCGTTTATTGCTCTTTTAGCTGAATTTGGGAATTCTTCAACGATTACGAGCTACCGTGTCATTGAATACGGAAAAGTTTTGATGGAAGATAATTCGGTGGAGAAGATTTATCAAACTTTCAAATAGAATCAAGGTAAAAAAACAGCCGGTTTTACTGAAAAACCATGGCTGTTTTATTGTGTTAAAGGGCGAAAATTTTTTCTAGCTGATTGAAATCATTTGTCGTCTGCAGTGCGATCAAAAGTTTAAGCCGGGCTTTTTGTCCGGATAGCCCATTGGAAAAAATGACACCTTTTTTCTTTAATTGTTTTCCCCCTCCTTCATAGTCATAGACCGGCTGTACGAATCCTTTTTGGCTCCTTGACACGAGAACAATGGGGATATCGTTGGCGATCATCTTCTCCAAACTCGGAACGATATGGGGAGGAAGATTTCCTTGTCCCATGGCTTCAATCACAATGCCATCAATTTTAATTTGTTCGATTGCCTCAAATAATTCAGATCCCATCCCAGAATATGCCTTTAACAAAAGCACATTCTTTTCGATTGTTTCAATGGAATAATTTTCTTCACTGAGCGGTTTGTAAAAAAAGACAACATCTTTTTTTGTTACGATTCCAACAGGGCCGTTCTGCGGGCTTTCAAAAGCAGCGATGCTGCTTGTATGGGTTTTCGTTACATATTTAGCTGAATGGACTTCATCATTCATGACAACGAGCACACCCATCCCGCTTGCTTCGTTGCTGCCCGCGACACGGACGGCTGCCATTAAATTGCTGGGGCCATCTGAACCAAGCTCATTACTTGATTTCATCGCACCCGTAAGCACAATTGGGCAGTCTTGTGAAAAAAGCAAATCCAGCATATAAGCCGTCTCTTCAAGTGTGTCTGTTCCATGTGTAATGACCACACCATCAAATTGTTCTTTTTTTTTCAAGTCCTTAATTTTTTTAGCTACTTCTAATACGATTTGCGGAGAAATATGAGCAGAAGGAAGTTGGGAAAAGTGTTCCGTTGTGATGGAAGCAATCGATGCTAGCCTTTCTTGAAAAGATGATAAAGGATGCTTTCCTTCAATCGAAACACCTCCGGCCTGATTTTCTTTCATGGCGATTGTTCCACCAGTATGTACAATTAAAATTTTTTTCATTTTTGAACTCCTTTGACACAGTTGAATAAGGTAATTTTAGTTAATTATACAAAATCCTTGAATTACAATCTATTTTGTTGTATATTCAATTCAATAAAATATCATCATTTTCTTATCAAGAGAGGTGGAGGGACTGGCCCGAAGAAACCTCAGCAACCGCCATGCAGGCAAGGTGCTAATTCCAGCAAGCTTTTAGTGACTTGGAAGATAAGAAGGAGCGAACGAGTCTATAACAGCCTTCTTCTTATTTGAAGAAGGCTTTTTTAATATTTTTTTGGGGGGATTGCCAATGTCAAAAAAGATTGAAACCATTTTGGCGCAACTGGGGAATCGAAGTGAAGAGCGCACTGGTGCAGTAAGCGCGCCCATTTACTTATCAACAGCTTTTCGTCATGAAGGGCTTGGAAAATCGACTGGGTTTGATTACACACGTACTTCAAATCCGACGCGGCAAATTCTTGAAGATGGAATTGCCCAACTTGAAGATGGGGATCAAGGGTTTGCGTGCAGCTCTGGGATGGCCGCTATACAAACTGTTTTTTCGTTGTTTAAAAAAGGAGACCACATCCTTGTTTCGAGAGATTTATATGGGGGAACCTTCCGATTATTTGAACAAGGATGGAAAAAATGGGGACTTGATTTTGATTACGTGCATGGCGGTGATGAACAGTTTGCCAAAAAAATACAATCAAACACAGTGGCAATTTTTATAGAAACCCCTACAAACCCCCTTATGTTTGAATGCAATATTTCTGAAATCGCAAAGCTTGCAAAAGAGAAAGGTTTACTTTTGATCGTTGATAATACATTTTACACACCCGTTATTCAGCAACCAATTCGAGAAGGGGCAGATATTGTTGTACACAGCGCCACTAAATATTTAGGAGGGCATAATGATGTCTTGGCGGGGTTAATTGTGACAAAGGGTAAAAGCCTGTCTGATGACATCGCAAAGTATCACAATGCGATTGGAGCTACTTTAGGAGCCTTTGATTCATGGCTACTACTCCGGGGAATGAAAACGTTGGCACTCAGAATGCAGAAACATGAACAAAATGCTAAAGCAATTGCAGAGTTTTTGCAAAACAGAGAAGGCATAACAGATGTTTTTTATCCGGGAAAAGGCGGCATGTTATCATTTCGCGTAAAAGATGCAAGTTGGGTGGATCCGTTTTTAAGAAAGCTTGAAATCATTACCTTTGCGGAAAGCCTAGGCGGTGTAGAAAGCTTTATTACGTATCCAACAACCCAAACACATAGTGAAGTACCGGCAGAAATACGCAATGAAATTGGAGTCTGTAACCGTCTTTTAAGATTTTCAGTCGGGATTGAAGATGTGGAAGATTTAATAAGAGATTTGAATCAAGCGTTGGATTTTACTGCTTTAGAAAATTAACACGGTAAAAGAAAAGAGGGGGAAAGGTATGTCGCTTCTTGAGAAATTGAAAGATGGGCTGCTCGTTGGTGATGGAGCAATGGGAACTCTTTTATATTCACACGGTATTGATCATTGTTTTGAACACTTAAATATAACGCATGAAGAGGAGATCTATAACATTCACAAAGCATATGTAGAAGCCGGAGCAAATGTGATTCAAACGAATACATATGCTGCAAACCGGATAAAACTAGCCCGTTACGGCTACGAAAATTTAGTTAAAGAAATCAATCAAAAAGCAGTTCAGATTGCTCGAAAAGCTGCGAAAGAAGAGACATTTGTTGTCGGAACGATTGGCGGAATTTCCGGGGTTCAACAAAATGCTTTTCCATCTGAAGATATCCCATTTGCGTTCGTTGAACAGCTCAATGCATTGCTAACAGAAAAACTCGATGGTTTTTTACTTGAAACATTTTACGATTTGGAAGAACTTCTTTTTGTCATTAAATTGATAAAAGAAAAAACGAATTTACCAATCATTGCCCAATTAACACTGCAAGAAATCAGTACGTTACAAGATGGCACAGATTTGAACGAAGCCTTTAAACAATTAGAATCTGCTGGTGCTCATGTGATTGGATTAAACTGCCGGTTTGGGCCCCACCATCTTACAGAATCATTGGAATCCGTTCAGTTATCCGAAAATGTTTATCTCTCTGCTTATCCAAACGCAAGCCTGCCAGATCTAGTCGATAATCAATTCGTTTACAAAACGAATCCTGCTTATTTTGAACAAGCTGCAAAGCAACTTAGAAATCAAGGGGTTAGGCTCATCGGAGGCTGCTGCGGAACTACGCCGGAACATATTGAAGCGATTTCCCGCGGCCTGGATGGGTTGAAGCCGATCAGCAAAAAAGAGGTACGCCAAAGAATGAAAGTTGTTCCAATTGAAGAAAAACAAGTGAAGGAAAAACCATTGCATGAAATAGCGAAAGAGCGGGTTTCCGTCATTGTGGAGCTTGATTCACCAAGAAAGCTTTCAACAGACAACTATTTGACTGGCGCGCATGCGCTTAAAAAGGCTGGGGCCGATGCCATCACTTTGGCAGACAATTCACTTGCACAGCCAAGGATAAGTAATTTGGCGATGGGCATTCGCATCAAACAAGAAGTAAATGCCAGGCCGCTTTTACACGTTACATGCCGGGATCGAAATTTAATTGGCTTGCAATCACACTTGCTCGGTCTTCATACTCTTGGAATTGATCAATTGCTTGCTGTTACAGGTGATCCGACAAAACTCGGCAATTTCCCTGGAGCAACATCTGTCTATGATTTAGCTTCTTATGATTTGATTCGGTTAATTAAACAAATGAACGAAGGGATTTCATTTTCCGGACAGTCCCTTGGGCAAAAAACGAACTTTTCAATTGCAGGAGCATTTAATCCTAACGTTCGGCACGTCGATAAATCTGTCAAAAGATTAGAGAAAAAAATTGCCTGTGGCGCAGATTATTTTATGACACAGCCGCTTTTCAGCGAAGAGAAAATTATCGAAACGTACGAAGCGACGAAGCATTTAAACGCACCGATCTATATCGGAATCATGCCGCTAACAAGTTCAAAAAATGCTGAGTTTCTACACCATGAGGTACCGGGCATCCAATTGTCAGACCAGGCGCGTGAGTTAATGGCACGCTGCGGCGATGACAAAGAGAAAGCTTTTGCAACTTCAATTGACTTATCGAAATCTTTAATCGATACGGCACTGCAATATTTTAATGGGATTTACTTAATTACACCATTTTTACGCTATGATCTGACTGTGCCGCTTACAGAATATATTTATGAAAAGGCGAAAATTCAAAATGTGACAACGCCGGTTTAAGTAACGGAGGGGGGAGACCATTATGTCTCAAACTTTAATAGAAGAACAATTACAGAAAAAAATTATGATTATGGACGGTGCCATGGGAACAATGCTGCAGGCGGCCAACTTGTCCGCTGAAGACTTTGGAGGCGAAGAACTCGAAGGCTGTAACGAAAATCTTGTTCTCACAGCACCAGATGTTATTAAAAAAATCCATAATGATTATTTGGCTGCCGGTGCAGACATTATCTCAACTAATACATTCGGGGCAACGAGTATCGTATTGGATGATTACGATTTCGGTTATAAAGCGTTTGAAATTAATGAGGTGGCAGCCAAATTAGCGAAAGAAGCTGCAGCCTCGTGGTCAACTGATGAATGGCCACGGTTTGTCGCAGGAGCAATGGGGCCGACAACGAAAGCATTATCGGTAACTGGCGGCACAACGTTTGAAGCGTTGACAGATGCTTACGAAGAACAGGCAGCCGGATTAATTAGCGGCGGTGCCGATTTGCTTCTTTTGGAAACAAGCCAGGATGTACGGAATGTAAAAGCCGCGTATCTTGGGATTGAAAAAGCTTTTAAGAGGGTAGGAAAAAAACTGCCGCTTATCATTTCCGGTACAATTGAACCGATGGGCACGACGCTTGCCGGACAAAGCATTGAAGCTTTTTATATATCAATCGAACATATGAATCCGATTGCTGTAGGGTTAAACTGTGCAACAGGCCCTGAATTTATGCGTGATCACTTGCGTTCCCTTAGTGAATTGTCAAAAACAAATGTAAGCTGCTATCCAAATGCGGGATTGCCTGACGAAGAAGGAAACTACCATGAATCCCCACGGTCGCTTGCATTAAAACTGGAAGGTTTTGCGCATGAAGGCTGGCTGAATCTTGTAGGCGGCTGCTGCGGCACAACTCCTGAACATATCCGGGCAATCGCGGATACCATGAAAGAATACGAACCACGCCGTAAAAATACGAATCAAGGCCACCATGTGTCAGGGATTGAGCCGTTAAGCTATGATGAATCAATGAGGCCGCTTTTCGTTGGAGAAAGAACGAATGTCATTGGCTCCCGTAAATTTAAAAGGCTAATCACAGAAGGGCAATACGAAGAAGCATCTGAAATTGCAAGGGCGCAAGTAAAAAAGGGCGCACATGTCATTGATATTTGCCTCGCAAACCCGGATCGCGATGAACTGGAAGATATGGAGGCTTTCCTAAGCCAAGTCATTAATAAAGTAAAAGTGCCGCTCATGATTGATTCGACAGATGAAAATGTCATCGAAAAGGCGCTTACGTACTCGCAAGGAAAAGCAATTATTAATTCAATTAACCTTGAAGATGGAGAAGAACGCTTTGAAAAAGTCGTTCCTTTAATCAAAAAATTTGGTGCCGCTGTTGTTGTTGGAACCATTGATGAACAAGGAATGGCTGTAACAGCTGAACGAAAGCTCGAAGTTGCCAAACGCTCTTATGATTTACTTGTAAATAAATATGGATTACGTCCAAGCGACCTCATTTTTGATCCGCTCGTCTTCCCAGTAGGTACAGGCGATGAGCAATATATCGGGGCAGCAAAAGAAACGGTAGAAGGCATCCGGCTAATAAAAGAAGCGATGCCAGAATGCTTAACCATTCTTGGTGTAAGCAATGTTTCGTTTGGAATACCACCCGCGGGAAGAGAAGTATTAAATGCCGTTTATCTTTATCACTGTACAAAAGCTGGGTTGGATTACGCGATCGTTAATACTGAAAAACTTGAACGCTACGCTTCGATTCCTGATAAAGAAAAAGAAATGTCGGATAAATTGTTATTCGACACATCCAAAGAAACATTAGATGAATTTGTTGCATTTTATCGGGAAAAGAAAGTCGAAAAGAAAGTTCAAGCTTCAAATCTGACACTAGAGGAGCGAATCGCAAATTACGTTATCGAAGGTTCTAAAGAAGGATTAATCCCAGATTTGGAGCAAGCCCTAAAAAAATACGAAAAACCACTCGATATTATAAATGGCCCGCTTATGGCCGGGATGGAAGAAGTCGGCAGGCTGTTTAACTTAAATGAATTAATCGTCGCCGAAGTTTTACAAAGCGCTGAAGTGATGAAAGCTTCCGTCTCGTATCTGGAACAATTTATGGAAGCGAGTGATGAAACAGGCAAAGGGAAAATATTGCTTGCGACCGTTAAAGGCGATGTCCACGATATCGGTAAAAACCTCGTTGAAATCATATTGGGAAATAACGGTTTTAACATCGTTAACCTCGGTATTAAGGTGGCGCCTGCTGAACTTATTGAAGCATACAAACGCGAAAAGCCCGATGCGATTGGATTATCGGGACTTCTCGTAAAATCAGCACAGCAAATGGTTTTAACAGTAAAAGATTTAAAAGAAGCAAATATTTCCATCCCAGTGCTTGTCGGGGGAGCAGCATTAAGCCGAAAATTCACACACACAAAAATTGCACCGGAGTATGGCGGCCTCGTTTTGTTTGCAAAAGATGCAATGGATGGGCTTGAACTTGCAAATAAACTCGCCGATCCTGAATCACGGCAAAAATTAGCTGAAGCAATAAACGAGAAACGAGCGGATGAAAGGCAAAGGGCAACTGTCCAAGTTGTTGCAGAACCAATACCAGAAAGATCGAATGTTCAAAAAGCTGATGTTTATCAGCCAATTGATTTGAAGAAACATATTATTAGAAACATTCCTTTGCAGCATGTGAAGCCTTATGTGAACATGCAAATGCTTCTTGGCAGACACTTAGGCGTAAAAGGTAAAGTGAGTCGCCTGCTTGAAGAAAAAGATGAAAGAACCTTACAATTAAAAGAATTGATAGATGAGCTATTTAACGAAGGAGAAGAAAAACAGCTGATTACCGCCAATGCGATGTACCAATTTTTTCCGGCGAAATCGGAAAAAGACACTATTTATATTTTTGACCCGGACGATCACAGCAAAGTGATTGAAACGTTTACCTTTCCTAGACAAAACAAAGCGCCTTATCTTTGCCTAGCTGACTTCCTTCGCGATGACAAAAAAGATTACGTTGGTTTTCTGGCAGTCACAGCAGGTAAAGGGATAAGAGAATACAGCGAACAGCTAAAACGCGACGGTGAGTTTCTGAAAAGCCATGCGGTCCAGGCACTCGCCTTGGAACTTGCGGAAGGATTGGCTGAAAGGACGCATGAATTAATGAGGGATCAATGGGGCATCCCAGATCCGACTGCAATGACAATGCAAGATCGTTTTTCGGCTAAATACCAAGGCATCCGCGTTTCGTACGGCTATCCTGCCTGCCCGAATCTGGAAGATCAAGCGAAGTTATTTCGCTTGATGAAGCCCGAAGAAATTGGAATTCAATTAACAGATGGCTACATGATGGAACCTGAAGCTTCTGTCACCGCAATGGTCTTCGCACACCCAGAAGGCCGCTACTTCAATGTCCAAACTGATTGATGGTGAACCACTGCCAATTGCTGGCAGTGGTTCTTTTTTGTTTTTTTTGCATAAAAATTCTTGCCTGACGAAAAATACGAGTAGTCAATCAAAGAGGCTGTTTGCAAAATGGAATGCCAAAAGCTGTTTTATTTTGGAGACCAACATTTAAAAGAACGTCAACAGGGAGGAATTTTCGATGAATCGTTCTCATTTAACTTTAAAAACGCTCCTCGCTTGTTTTCTTATTGCCGCTTGCTTTGCAATGGATGCGAAAGATACCAAAGCCTTTTCAGAGCAAGTCATTCAGCAAGGAGCGGTCGGCGATGATGTTATTGAGTTGCAGGCAAGGCTTCAATACATTGGATTTTATAACGGGGCAATCGATGGCGTATTTGGATGGCGTACGTATTGGGCTGTGCGCAACTTTCAATATGAATTTGGCCTTAAGGTTGATGGGCTTGTCGGGCAAAAAATGAAAAATAAGCTTTTGCAAGTGACCAAGTATGATAAGGACTATGTAAAAGGGAATTTGGAAAAAGGGAATACGCCGAAACATTACGGCGGACAACCTAGAAATGAAACACAAGTAAAGAAGGACACAAAAAATCAACAAGGGCAAACAAGCCAGCCGAAACAGCAGAATAAACAGCAACAAAATAAGCAACAAAACCAACAGCAAAATCAACAACAGAATCAACAGAAAGCACAACAGCCTAAAGTCCAGAAATCAGTCAGCACACCGAAAGGCTTCTCAAATAATGACATTAAATTAATGTCGAATGCTGTGCATGGGGAAGCAAGAGGAGAGCCTTATATTGGCCAAGTTGCCGTTGCTGCTGTTATTCTGAACAGGATTGAGAGCCCATCATTCCCGAATGATGTATCAGGAGTAATATTCGAACCGAGAGCTTTTACGGCAGTTGCAGACGGACAAATTTGGCTTGAGCCGAATGAGACTTCAAGAAAGGCAGTTATCGATGCCATTAACGGATGGGATCCGACTGGGGGCGCTCTTTACTATTTTAACCCAGACACGGCAACATCGGGTTGGATCTGGACAAGGCCTCAAGCCATGAAGATTGGTAAACATATCTTTGCACATTAATAGGAGGTGTTACTTTGATACGTTCAATTTTAATCGGGCTTTTAGCTGTCGCGACAGTCGCCACTGGATATTGGGGCTACACTGAACACCAAGAAAAAAATGCAATTTTAACCCATTCTGAAAATAACTACCAGCGGGCTTTTCACCAACTAACATACCGTATTGATCAATTGAACGAAGAGATCGGTTCAACATTGGCGATGAATTCAAGAAGACAACTTTCACCATCACTCGCGGAAGTTTGGCGCATCACATCAGAAGCGCGGGGTGATGTTGGCCAACTGCCGCTCGCTTTGTTGCCTTTTAATAAAACAGAGGAATTTTTATCAAATATCGGGGATTTCTCTTACCGTGTCGCCGTTCGCGACCTGGACAAGGAACCTCTTTCTGATGAAGAAATGAAGACTTTGAAAAAGCTTTATAAAAACTCTGGAGAAATAAAACAAGAATTAAGGAAAGTTCAATCGATTGCATTGGAAAATAACCTCCGCTGGATGGACGTGGATCTTGCGCTTGCTTCAGAAAAACAACCAATGGACAATACGATTATCGATGGATTCCAAACCGTTGAAAAAAATGTGGAAGGCTACACAGAGGTCGATTGGGGGCCAGGCAAGAACAATGACCTTAAAAAAGAGGAAAAACTTAATAAAAAACTGACCGGGGAAAAAATCTCTGCAAACGATGCGAAAGATATTGCAAAAAGGTTTTTAAACCTTGATTCATCTGCAAATATGAAAGTTAATGCTACGAATAATGACTCTGAATACGCTGCATATAATGTAACAGTAAATGGTTCAGGCAAAGACGAGGCTGTCTATATGGATATTTCGAAAAAAGGCGGCCATCCGTTATGGATGTTAAACAATCGTAATGTCGCAGAAAATAAAATTGGCTTAAATGATGCATCAAAGCGGGCTGCTAATTATTTGAAAAAGCATGGATTTAAAAATATGGTTTTAACCGAAAGCAATCAATTCGATCATGTAGGGGTCTTTACGTTTGTGCATAGCCAAGATAACATTCTCGTTTATCCTGACTCCGTTATAATAAAAGTGGCGCTTGATGACGGATCAATTGTAGGCTATGAAGGAATGAAATATTTATCTTCCCATAAAGAAAGAAAATTTCCTTCAGAGAAAATATCGATTGATGAAGCAAGGAAAAGTGTTAATCCCAACTTAAAAGTTCAAGAAGAAAGAATGTCATTAATTGAAAATGAACTTAAACAAGAAGTACTTTGCTACGAATTTTTAGGTACTATGGGAGATGATACCTATCGAATTTTTATAAACGCCTCGAATGGAGAAGAAGAAAAAGTAGAGAAACTTAAAGAAGCGGAACCACTTTACAGTTCATAAAAGATTAACACCTCCACAGGAAAGATGATCATCTTCCTTTGGAGGTTTTTATATTTCATTTAAATGAATTTTAATGTAGAATATTAGTAATTTAGGAGGGGGTATAAAGTGCTTGAAATTGGAGATGTAATTGAATTAGAGCCGAATTTCAATGAGGATTCCAAGAAATTCAGGTCTAAAGTAGTGGATGTAGGCGAGCATTCAATTTTTATTAGTTTGCCGACCAATGATTCCACAAATACTGATGGAGTTTTTTTGATAGGGCTTACATGCAATGCGAAATTTGTTTCAAAGAATAAAACGGCCTACAAGTTTCAGACAAAGATTATTGGCAGAAAAAAAGAAAAAATCTTAATGTTTGAGTTAAGCTTGCCTCCTAAAGATGAATTCATCCGTATTCAGAGGCGTTCCTATGTGAGAGTGGAAGCACAAATAAAAGTTGAAGTAAGTGCAATGAATGAAGAATTTCCAACATTCGAATCGATAACACTCGATATTAGCGGCGGTGGGCTTAGCGTCCTTCTGCCGGAAAAACATGATCTTTCAAATGATGTGAAAATACAGTGCGCATTCACCTTGCCATTTCAATGTGGCGATCGGATGCATTTTCAACAAACCTGCTCAGTTGTCAGAATATCAGAAGATAATAATCGAAAAAAAGGCTCCTTTAAATTTGAAGACATTGAAGAAAAAGACAGACAAGCTATTATACGCTATTGTTTCGAACGTCAATTGGCATTGCGTAAAAAAGGATTATTATCTTGAAAATAAATGTGGTATGATTTAAATAAACATGAAATGAACCAAATAGCAAAAAGAAAGAGAGATAATGTAATGTGCCAGATGGAAAAATTAGACTCATTCTGCTTTACATGAACTACATAGCAGTGTTCTTAAAAAGCAGGATTTTCCCTGTTTTTTTCTGTCTTACTAAGCTTATTTAGGAGGATCCATGAGAAAGATACAGATTGCCATCGATGGTCCTGCAGGCGCAGGGAAAAGTACAGTGGCCCGCCAAGTAGCAAGTAATTTAAATTACTTATACATTGATACAGGCGCTATGTTTCGTGCGTTAACGTATGAAGCGATTAAAGCGAATATTCATTTTTCTGATGCCGCCGGTTTAAAGAAGCTGCTGGAAAATACGGAGATTCATCTTATTCAGGATAAAGTCGGACAAAAAGTGATTGTGAATGGGGAAGATGTTACTGAAGCCATTCGTTCTCAAGAGGTCACGAATGCCGTCTCAAAAGTTGCTGTCCATAAAGAAGTTCGCGAAGAAATGCTTACAAGGCAGCGTTTTCTCGCAAAGAATGGCGGCGTTGTAATGGACGGAAGAGATATTGGAACATGTGTCTTAAAAGATGCCGCACTAAAAATCTTCCTGACAGCTTCGGTAGAAGAAAGAGCGAGGAGAAGGTTTGAAGAACTCCTTTCAAAAGGGGTATCTACTAACCTGGACGAGCTGCAAACAGAAATTGAATTGCGGGACAGACAAGATTCAGAACGGGAAATTGCCCCTCTCAAAAAGGCTGAAGATGCGATTGTCATCGACTCGACAAACCTGTCAATTCAAGAAGTTGTCAATAAAATATTGGGACTTGTGAAAGAGAGGAACGGATGATGAACTTCATTTATCTTCTCGGAAAATTTTTGTTTTTTATTTATTTCAAAACCTTTAACAGGCTTACGATTGTAGGAAAAGACAATATTCCCGTTGATAAAGGTGTCTTATTATGCAGCAACCATATTAGCAATTTTGACCCTCCGCTTGTCGGAGTAGCAACGCCAAGAAAAGTGCGGTTTATGGCGAAGGCGGAATTATTCAGCAATCCAATCATGAAATGGTTAATGAATGCTCTCGGGACGTTTCCTGTTAAAAGGGGATTAAACGACAAACAAGCACTACGAAATGGCATAAATATATTAAACAATGGGGAAGTATTGGGATTTTTTCCCGAAGGAACGAGAAGCAAAACTGGGAAACTTGGCTCTGGTTTGGCAGGAGCTGGTTTTTTTGCCCTTCGTTCCGATGCGGTTGTTGTTCCGTGTGCCATTGTCGGTTCATACAAACCATTTAAAAAAATAATTATAATTTTTGGCAAACCGGTAAATTTTAAGGAATATAGCGAAAAAATGTCAGCCAAAGATGCTACTGCAATCATTATGGAACAAATTAGTGGACTGTTAGAATCTTCGGAAAGAAATATTTGACATTTACAACGTTTTGTATAACCCTTATTAAAAAGGGATTCATTTTTTGTTTGTAATTTAAGGAGGGTATGTCAATGGTTGATGAGAGGAATAATGAATTGACACTAGAGATTGGGCAAGAAGTAACTGGTACGGTTTCAAAAATTGAAGAAAAACATGCATTGATTGATATAGGCTATAAAATTGAAGGCGTTCTGCCAATAAGCGAGCTTTCAAGCCTGCATATTGATAAAATAAGCGATGTTTTATCTGAAGGTGACGAGCTGAAATTAAAAGTTAAAAAATCCTCTGAAGATGAAATAGTCTTATCAAAAAGAGCTGTCGACGCTGAAAAGGCATGGGAAGATTTACAGGGCAAGTATGAGAATAAGGAAACATTCGATGTTGAAATTGCCGATGTTGTAAAAGGCGGTTTAGTTACTGATCTCGGTGTTAGAGGGTTCATTCCTGCGTCATTAGTAGAAAACCATTTTGTAGAAGACTTTTCTGATTATAAAGGAAAAACGCTGGCCGTAAAAATCGTTGAATTTGATCCTGACAGCAATAAAGTTATTCTATCTCACCGTGCGGTATTAGATGAAGAAGCCGAGAAGAAAAAGAAAGAAATTTTAACAAGCCTGCAACCTGGAGAAGTAAAGACAGGTATTGTACAACGCATCACCGACTTTGGTGCATTCGTTAACATTGGAGGCATAGACGGCCTTGTTCATATTTCGCAACTAGCCCACCATCATGTAGAAACACCTGATGAAGTCGTTAAAGAGGGGGATGAAGTAAAGGTGAAAATCCTTTCAGTAGATGTGGAAAATGAACGGATTTCTCTCTCAATTAAGGCCACTCTTCCAGGTCCGTGGGAAGAATTAGAAGGTAAAATTAAACCTGGCGATGAATTGACAGGAACTGTAAAAAGGCTTGTTTCTTTTGGTGCATTTGTAGAAATTGCGCCCGGAGTCGAAGGCCTTGTTCATATTTCAGAAATCTCAAATCGCCACATCGGCACACCTGCTGAAGTATTGAAAGAAAATCAAGAAGTCAAAGTGAAAGTTCTCGATTTCAACCCAGAAGCAAAGAGAGTTTCTTTAAGTATTAAAGCACTTGAACAAAATACGAACGACTATTCAACTACTCATAAGAATGACTATGCACAACATGATTCAGACACTTCAACTGGTTTTTCAGTTGGAGATATGATTGGAGATCAGTTGAAAAAATATAAATAGCCGGGGATAAAGCATGAGAGAAAAAAGAAAAAAAGAACATATCGAATATGCACTCTCCACAGGTCAGTCTCGGGAACACGGATTTCATGATGTTACATTCGTTCATCAAAGTTTGCCAGGGACTTCGCTTTATACGATCGACTTAACGACAAAAATTGGTGAACTTGATTTAAGTTTGCCAATTTTTATTAATGCGATGACAGGTGGCGGGGGACGGAGAACAGAGAAAATCAATTCGCAGCTGGCAGAAGCAGCCCGGGAATGCAATCTTGCGATCGGCGTTGGTTCTCAAATGGCAGCAATCAAAGACCCTTTCCAAGAAAGAACCTATAAAGTGATGCGGGATAAAAACCCAAATGGGGTTATCTTCGCCAATCTAGGAAGCGAAGCAACGGTAGAGGAAGCAAAAAAGGCAATCGAGATGATTGAAGCAAATGCACTCCAAATTCACGTAAATGCCGTCCAGGAACTTGTCATGCCAGAAGGGGATCGAGATTTTTGCGATGCCCTTTTAAACATTGAGAAAATCGCAAAACATATTGAGATCCCGCTTATTGTTAAAGAAGTTGGATATGGCATGAGCAAAGAAACGGCAAAAAAACTACTGGATGCCGGTGTAAACATCGTAGATATCGGTGGTTTTGGAGGCACCAATTTTTCTTTAATTGAAAATAAAAGAAGAGACAGAATGTTAACTTTTATGAACGAATGGGGAATTCAAACAGCTAGTTCCATTGCGGAAGTGACGCAAACTTCTCCGTTTATCGATGTGATTGCTTCTGGAGGTATTCAAACTGGATTGGAAGTTGCTAAATCAATCGCTCTCGGTGCGTCTGCTTGTGGGATGGCCGGTTTCTTTTTAAACATTTTATTGAATGAGGGATTGGAATCATTAATCAAAGAAATCGAATACATATTGAACGAACTTAAAATGATCATGACCGCTCTAGGAAGAAAGGACATTCAATCTCTACAAAAAGCTCCTATTGTCATTAGCGGTAACACACATCATTGGTTAACTGAAAGAGGAATAAAACCTAGTAAATTCAGCAACCGTTAAACTGTCTATTCGATCGAATAGACAGTTTTTTTACGAACATTAGGCGAGAACGCCCTTCATTTCAATGAGGGGATGAATCGCCTTATTTTTTTATTTTGACTTAAAATCACTTGCATGTCCGTTTTCTTTTTCATATAATGAAATATAGAAACATACGTTCCGTTTGAGGAGGTGAAAACATGGCAACTATCACCTATTTGGTCAAGTTAAAGAAACCTTCAAAAAGGAAACACAAAGCGTGGCTGCGAGAACAAAAAACGTTTGTTCATTGCCTGAACGATTGTGTCACCCGCTTGTTGAATGGCGAGAAACTTACCTCCAAAAATGTTCCCTTCCCTTTAAAGAGCACCATCAAAAATGAAGCGATTCGCCGAGCAAAGAAAGCCGTATCTGACTATAAGATGGAAGTAGCGAAATCCATCCCCGTTTTTAAAGCAAACACCCCTATCAGCATTAATAACCAAAACTGGGATACACAATTCAAAAAAGGCCGCTGGTATCTTGGCTTCACAACGAGTATGGGAAAAAAGTATCTGCCTGTTCTCGAAACGGATTGGGTGAACACCTATTTCCCATACTTAACAAAACTGAATCGAAACTTTCGCGGTACGATCCAACTCCTTCGCAGGAGGCGAAACTGGTATGTGGCGATCCCCATCGAAATCTCCTGTGACATTGGGCAATCATCACAAAATAAAGAAACACAACGTACACCCATTGGTATTGACCTTGGCTTAAGGCATATTGCGGTGATAACGGAGTTAGAGCCGGGAAAGCGGCAATGGTTCAGTGGAAAAGAAGTCGGTTATATCAGGCGCCATTTTAGATCCCTGAGACGTTCTCTAGGTAAAAAGAAAGCACAGCGTGCAATCGAACAAATCGGGAATAAAGAAAGGCGTTGGATAACGGACTACAACCGCAAGTTAGCTCATGACCTTATCACATTTTGCTTGCAATTTAACCAGCCGATGATTCAAATTGAGCAACTCGAAAATATCCGAAACACGTGTAAAACAACGAAACAAGCTGATCGGACCATTCACTCATGGCCTTTTTATCAATTGAAAATGTTTATCAAACAAAAGGCAGCCAAACATAACATTCCTGTCACCGATATCGATCCCTACAAGACAAGCCAAACTTGTTTTCATTGCGGGTATGAGGACAAAAGGAACCGTTACAAGAGCAAATTCCATTGCAAACAATGTGGCTATGTTTGTCATGCCGATTTAAATGCGGCGAAAAACATCGCAAGAAGCGCAAGAAGTACGAGCCTGGCGGTGTAGTTCAATTGAACGATAGACCAGGTGCCTGCAAGGTATAATCCTATGCAGGAGGGTCGTTGTGGCACGACCTTCAGCTGTCATAATGAAGACAGGTCAGAAATGGAACAACGGGCACGACTATTTCTTCATCCGTGCCTCTGTCGGAGTGAGCAGCTACCGATCTTTCACAAGAAAGCTCTCTATTTCAATGGAGAGAGGGTGTCACTTATGGGTTTCTTTTATTATGGCTACACTTATAAAAAAAATGAAAATGAGTGGGCTATAAATGGAAGAGATTATTTTTTACTGGGTTGCTTGGATTTTCTGGGTTTGGATTACATGGATAATGGCTAAAAACAAAATGCGTATTCGATTAGGAATCATTACGCTTCTAGCAATAATTTTTTCAAGCTATGACATCGCTATGTTTCATTTCTTGATTAATGGAGGCGTCATTTTCTTTTTATGTCTTTCCATCTACCTTTTAGTGACGGAATCATTCGTGTTTCAAATTTATCTTTGCTTAACAAGCTTGATGATTAGTCTAGGGTATATATCTTTAATTTTGTTTTCCATTTATGATCCGGTATGGTTAATTGTTTCATTATCCTTCATTGCTGCAGTTTACTTATCTATGATGTGTACTTTTTTTTCAAAAAAATTAAACCATCAATTGATCAATTTATTCCTGTCAGCGACAATTGGAGAGATTGGTTTAGGGATTATTCTAAATGAGATTGGATTGTATAATGAAATTGGGACGGACGGATTTCTAACTCGTTTGACGCTGGCTATTGTTGGCATCATGCTCATTTTCGCCTATAAACAATTTGTAAACTTTATGGACCGGCTGGTTCACAAACTAAAAGAAGAAAAACGAAATGTTATATGATTGGCAAAGTTTGTTTGAAGACTGGGTGTATTTTTGTTAATATGAATAAGTTGATATCGCAACCTTTCCCTTCTAAACTGAAGGGTTTTTCTATATAGAGCTGTTTAAATTTGAACGTATTATTGAAAAGAAGAAAGGAAGAAAATGAATGCCAAAACCGGTTGTAGCCATCGTAGGACGCCCGAATGTTGGAAAATCCACTATTTTTAATCGAATCATAGGAGAACGCATCTCAATTGTTGAAGATATGCCGGGCGTAACCAGAGACCGGATTTATGGAACGGGCGACTGGTTAAACCATACATTTCATCTTATTGATACTGGCGGCATTGACATTGGAGATGAGCCACTCTTGGTTCAAATAAGACAGCAAGCCGAAATTGCGATCGATGAGGCGGATGTCATTATTTTTGTTGTAAACGGAAGAGATGGCATCACATCGGCAGATGAAGAAATAGCCAAACTTTTATTTCGCTCAAAAAAACCCGTCGTATTAGTTGTTAATAAAATAGATAATTTTGAAAAACGAAATGAAGCTTATGAATTTTATTCGCTAGGTATGGGAGAGCCCATTCCTGTTTCAGGCTCCCACGGATTGGGAGTCGGTGATATGCTAGACGAAGTAGTAAGCCATTTCCCAACGATTGATCTTGAAGAATATGATGAAAATGTCATTTGCTTTAGTTTGATCGGCCGGCCGAATGTAGGGAAGTCCTCACTGGTTAATAGCATCCTTGGAAGAGAAAGAGTCATTGTAAGCAATATTGCAGGTACAACAAGGGACGCGATTGATTCTTCTTTTGAAAAGGAAGGGCAAGAATACGTTATCATTGATACAGCAGGCATGAGAAAAAGAGGAAAAGTATATGAAACCACAGAAAAGTATAGTGTGTTGAGAGCATTGCGGGCAATTGAGCGCTCTGATGTTGTTCTTGTCATTTTAAATGCGGAAGAAGGCATTATTGAACAGGATAAAAAAATTGCGGGCTATGCACATGAAGCAGGAAGAGCTTTAATTATCGTCGTGAACAAGTGGGATGCAATCGAAAAGGACGAACGGACAATGCAGCAGTTTGAAGCAAAGATTCGAGATGAATTTCAATTTATCAGCTATGCGCCGATCCTATTTGTATCCGCCCACACAAAACAGAGATTAAACGCAATCCTTCCAATGATCCAAACCGTTGCAGAAAATCATGCGCTGCGCGTAAAAACGAACGTGCTCAATGATGTCATCATGGACGCAATCGCGATGAATCCTACACCGACGATTAAAGGAAAACGTCTTAAAATAAATTATGCAACCCAAGTATCGGTAAAGCCGCCAACGTTTGTTGTTTTTGTGAATGATCCTGAACTTTTGCATTTTTCTTACAAACGTTTTTTGGAAAATCGGATTCGTGATACGTTCGGGTTTAAGGGAACACCCATTAGGATTATCGCTCGGAAAAAAAATGATTAAGGGGGCACAAGATGGTTATCTTTTTTTCCATTTTGATTGGATATTTACTCGGTTCCGTTAATTTTAGCTACCTAATAGGTAAAATTTATAAAAAAGTTGATATTCGAAAATATGGAAGCGGAAATGCTGGGGCAACAAATACACTGCGAGTGTTAGGCAAAGGGCCTGCCATTATAGTTCTTATATTAGATATTTTAAAAGGGGTAGCTGCTGTTCTTATAAGTCATGGAATTGGTGGAGAAGCCTGGGTTCCTTTTTTGGCGGGATTATTTGCTGTAATCGGGCATAATTGGCCTGTCTTTTTTGGTTTTCGAGGCGGCAAAGGAATCGCAACAACCATTGGCGTATTGTTTACACTGGTGCCAATTCCTTCCCTTCTTGCAGGTGTTATCGCCATTCTTCTTATCCTTATTACACGATATGTTTCACTTGGTTCTTTAGTTTATACTGGATTAACGCCTTTTTTTATTTTATTAATAGGCAATCATCCCATTTCATTTTTTTATATTGCTTTAGTGATCACAATTTTGTCTTTATGGAGGCACCGAACGAACCTTAAAAAGCTTGTTCAAGGCAAAGAAAGTAAAATAGGAGAAAAACATGGAATTGAGGATGTGAATAATTCATGAAAAAAATTGCGGTACTTGGAGCCGGAAGCTGGGGAACAGCACTTGCGATCGTATTAGCCGATAATGGGTACAATGTAAGTGTATGGACTCGCCGCCCCGAACAAGCATTAGAAATAACCGGGCAAAAAACGAACAAGAAATATTTACCCGGGATTAACCTGCCGGAAAATATTACAGCGAACACGAAAATGGAAGACGTTATAAACGGGGTTGACACTATTGTACTTGTTACACCGACATTATCAATGCGTGAAGTATTGCCAAAGTTAAATGAAAAGCTGCAAAACCCGGTTACGATCATACACGCAAGCAAGGGGATTGAACCAGATAGCCTGAAAAGGATTTCCGAAATTATCGAAGAAGAAGTTGAAGAGAAGCACTTAAAATCCGTCGTTGTTTTATCGGGGCCAAGCCATGCTGAGGAAGTAAGTTTGCGGCAGCCTACAACGGTAACAGTCTCATCAAAGGATAAACAAGCATGCGAGGATGCTCAAGATTTATTTATTAATAACTACTTTAGAGTCTATACAAATCAAGACATTATCGGTGTGGAAATAGGCGGGGCACTAAAAAATATTATTGCGCTTGGTGCGGGTATTTCTGATGGCCTTGGGCATGGGGATAATTCCAAAGCAGCGCTTATGACGAGAGGTCTGGCGGAAATTACGCGCTTGGGCGGGCAACTCGGGGCAAACCCTTTAACATTTGCGGGTTTAACAGGGATTGGCGATTTAATTGTGACGTGCACAAGTACCCATAGCCGCAACTGGCGGGCTGGCTATGCCATTGGACAAGGCAAGAAGCTAGATGAAGTACTGAGTGGGATGGGGATGGCGGTTGAAGGGGTTAGAACGACATTGGCCGCATCCCAATTGGCGGAAAGATACGGTGTCAGTATGCCAATCACTTCCGAACTATACAAAGTGCTATTCAAAAATAAAAACCCTAAACATGCTGTTGACGATCTGATGAAGAGAGACCGTACTCATGAGGTTGAAGATCTAACATCAGTATTTGCGACACAGCTCATGGATCAATCGAAAGAAAATAACCAGTGAAAGAATGGATTCACGAAGTGTGTCCCCCCGCATAAAATATTTTAAGTTCTCTAGCGGGAGGTGGACCATACATTGAATCAAAACTTCTTTGATAATATTGAAAAGAAAACAAATGTAAAGAAAGAAGACATTTTTAAACTAGCAAACTCAGTTAGCAACGCCAATTTCAAAGATGAAAGAACGGTACGAAAACTGATTGCAGACGTAGCCAGGCTCGCAAATGTTCCAGTATCAAAAGAAAAAGAAGACAAGATTGTGGATGCAATCGTAAATAACAATATGCCTGCTGATTTATCCCAGTTAGCTAAAATGATAAATAAAAAATAAATACCGCCAAATAGGCGAATCAATGATGCGGACTTTCGCGATTGGCATAGAATAATAATGCAAGAAAGATATAGCTGTTTTCAAATGAAACGGTTTAGTCAAGCAAGCTGAAGAAAGGCGCCCCTTTGCTTCAGCTTTTTTTCAATCTGGCTTCTGACCCCTGACTTCCTAAGAAAGACGCGTCAGCGTTTTTCTAAGATGATGAATAGACTAATTTCTAACTTCTAAAACAAACGAAATCGGCTATATGGCCGATTTCCACAATTTCAACCTCTACCTCTCACTTCTACAATAGATGTGTTATAATGTTGAGGGAAAAATTTGAGGAGGCATGAGTGATGTCACCAGGATTAATGAAAATGTGGGTTTCTTTTGTTGCAATTGCATTAATGTTTATTGCTGTTTTTACGATTATGATTAGCAGGGACAAGCTTAAAGGCGTTCTAAAAGTTATCGTTTCTGCCTTTGCCTATTTGTGTATGATCACAGCAGGATTGATTATATTTATCGTTGTATTTAGCGGACCGGTGCCAGAATAACAAATCGATTGATTTAAAGGATATGATATCGTTGCGTAAGAAAGTCGGCTTTATCATTTTAACCATTATGTTTAGCTTTTGTTTATCAGGCTGCCTTTACCCAGAAGATCGTAAAGCAGAAAACCAAACTCCTTATGAAGATCAATTGTCAGCGGTTCAGAAAGCAGTCGATGAATATCAAAATTCCCAAGGTGTTTTGCCAATTTTGAATCGTGATGAGGGCACACCTATTTACCAAAAGTATCCGATCGATTTTAATCGGTTAATCCCTCGCTACATACAGGAGCCGCCGGGAAATTCATTTGAAAATGGTGGGGTTTTTCAATATGTACTTGTTGATGTTGAAACGAATCCAACGGTTAAGCTCATTGATTTAAGGATTGTTGAAGAAATACGGAACTACCAATTTCAAATTAATCAATATAAGCGAGAAAATAAATATCCGCCTTATGAAAAAATAATCGATGATAATATCTTTCAATTGAACCATAAAGAACTTGGATTCGATTCCACCCCTCAAGTGAAAAGTCCGATTACAGGCAACCATTTACCGTTTATCATAAACGGGCAAGGTGAACTATTTGTGGACTATTCGCAAGATCTGTATCAATTTTTACAGGAATATGATGATAAATTTCAAGAAGGCGAAGATATACGGGATATACTTGTAAAACATTCTCCGTTTGTTCCTGTTTTTTCTGTTCCTTACACAGTTAAAGATGGGGAACCTGTTTTTCTAACAAAATAACTATAAAAAATGTAGTCGGTCTCGTAAATAATAGGCATGATTCCTCCCATGTTTTAATAAAAGTAAAAAAGGGAGGTTTTTTTGTGTTGAAAATCGCTGAAATTCAGGGGATCCATTCTTTTTAATGATAACGAATCTTTTAAACGAAGATGTCATATCTTTTGGACAACATCATAGAAATATAATGTACTAACAGATCTGGTGATAAATTAAAAAATGTTATGTCCCAAATATATTGACTGCGGAGGGGATGAAATGGAAAGAGTAGATATCTTTAAAGATATAGCTGAACGCACAGGAGGTGATATTTATCTTGGTGTCGTTGGCCCTGTGAGAACTGGAAAATCCACTTTCATAAAAAAATTTATGGAACTGGTCGTCCTTCCAAATATTGAAAATGAGGCGGATAAAGTAAGAGCACAGGACGAACTTCCGCAAAGTGCTGCCGGCAGAACAATTATGACGACAGAGCCAAAGTTTGTCCCGAATAACGCCGTTTCAATCAATGTTGATGAAGGTCTTGATGTGAATATTAGACTAGTTGATTGCGTAGGTTACGCGGTACCAAGCGCTAAGGGCTATGAAGATGAATCTGGCCCTAGAATGATTAATACCCCTTGGTATGATGAACCCATTCCTTTCCAAGAGGCTTCTGAAATTGGAACACGAAAAGTGATTCAAGAGCACTCAACATTGGGGGTTGTCGTAACAACCGATGGTTCGATTGGCGAGCTTCCAAGAGAAGAATATATTGAACCGGAAGAAAGGGTCGTTAATGAGCTTAAGGAAGTTGGTAAACCGTTTATTATGATTATCAACTCAGCACAGCCTCACCATCCGGATACGAACGAATTAAGAAAATCGCTTATCGAAAAGTATGATATTCCAGTCATTGCGACAAGTGTTGAAAACATGACTGAACAAGATATTCATGTCGTTTTAAAAGAAGTATTGTTTGAGTTTCCGGTTTTGGAGGTCAATGTTAACCTGCCTAGCTGGGTAATGGTGCTTAAAGAAGAACATTGGTTAAGGGGAAGTTATGAAGAAGTTGTTAGAGAGACCGTTAAGGATATTAAACGGCTGCGGGATGTCGATCGTGTCGTCAATCAATTTGGAGATTATGAATTCATCGATGATGCGAAGCTGGCGGGGATCGAGATGGGGCAAGGAATTGCGGAAATCGATCTTTATGCACCGGATGATTTATATGACCAAATTCTAAAAGAAGTTGTAGGAGTTGAAATACGGGGTAAAGACCACCTGCTTCAGCTTATGCAGGAGTTCGCCCATGCGAAATCGGAATATGATCAAGTATCGGATGCATTGAAGATGGTGAAGCAGACAGGTTACGGCATTGCGGCGCCATCGCTGAATGATATGAGTTTGGACGAACCGGAGATTATTAGACAAGGCTCACGCTTTGGCGTAAGGCTTAAAGCTGTCGCACCGTCGATACACATGATAAAAGTGGATGTCCAATCGGAATTCGCGCCAATCATCGGCACTGAAAAACAAAGTGAGGAATTGGTAAGATACTTAATGCAGGATTTTGAAGAAGATCCACTTTCAATTTGGAACTCTGATATTTTCGGAAGGTCTCTCAACTCACTTGTCAGAGAAGGAATCCAGGCTAAATTATCGTTGATGCCTGAAAATGCCAGATATAAATTAAAAGAAACGCTTGAGAGAATTATTAACGAAGGTTCAGGCGGCTTAATTGCAATTATATTATAATTCGTCGATTTAAAGCCCTCTGTCGATTTTTAAATATTCTTGTATGCAGAAGACTCCTCATTAAAAAAAGGAGTCTTTTTTCCTTTTTATGGAGGGAATTAAGCAATTTTCTAGAAAAATTAACAAAAAAAGCATAAAAACATTGAATTTATCACGTTATTCATTTATTATAAGCGTTGTTAAGCATTGATAACACTCATTCAAGTATAATTCTTTCGTATTTTGTTAATGAAAGTAGTATCAGAATCTTTGAGAGGAGGTGAATAGGATGAACAAAACTGATTTAATTAATGCTGTAGCAGAAGTTACTGAGATTTCAAAGAAGGATGCTACAAAAGCGGTTGATGCTGTTTTTGATGCGATTACTGACACACTTAAAAAAGGTGAAAAAGTACAATTAATCGGCTTTGGTAACTTTGAAGTTCGCGAACGCGCTGCTCGTAAAGGTAGAAATCCTCAAACAGGTGAGGAGATTGATATTGCGGCAAGTAAAGTTCCGGCTTTCAAACCGGGGAAAGCCCTAAAAGACGCGGTTAAATAAACTATATACATAGGGCAGCAAAGAAGAGTCGTTATTCGGCTCTTCTTTTTGTAATTAAGAGTTTAAAGGAATATTTTAACCGTTAGGAAGTTTTCTTTGCGTAGACATAAGGCCTATGCTAAAATTCCTTTGAATGGAGGAATTAAAAATGGCGCGATTTGATAGCGAAAAAATAGAGCAAGCTGTAAAAATGATTATTGAAGCGATCGGGGAAGATCCGAATAGAGAAGGCCTTATTGATACGCCCAAAAGAGTGGCACGCATGTATGAGGAAGTTTTCCAAGGATTGAATCAAAATCCAAAAGATTATTTTGCAACGATTTTTGGCGAAGAACATGAGGAACTTGTTCTTGTAAAAAATATACCGTTTTACTCGATGTGTGAACATCACCTCGTTCCTTTTTTTGGAGAAGCTCATGTCGCATATATTCCAAAAGATGGAAAAGTCACTGGACTTAGCAAACTCGCCCGGGCTGTTGAAAGCGTGGCACGCAGGCCGCAGCTTCAGGAAAGGATTACTTCAACGGTCGCTAATTCGATTGTAGAGACGTTGTCTCCACATGGAGTGATGGTTGTTGTAGAAGCTGAACATATGTGTATGACAATGAGGGGCATTAAGAAACCGGGAGCAATCACTGTTACTTCTGCTGTACGGGGTTGCTTTGAGAATGATCCTGCTTCAAGAGCTGAAGTTCTAAATTTAATGATTAAAAAATAACGAGGTGAAAGCGATGAATGGACAAGATTTTTTTGTTATAAAAGCGAAAGAAAATGGTGTTAATGTCATTGGCTTAACGAGAGGATCGGACACACGATTCCACCATTCTGAAAAACTCGATAAAGGCGAAGTCATGATTGCTCAGTTCACTGAACACACATCAGCAATGAAAATTCGAGGCAAAGCCATCATTCAAACGAGTCATGGAACCATTGATACTGAAGACTAACGTAAGGTGTCTATACAGAAAAGCAGACAAGCTGCCCGTATCGACACCTGCTTTTCTTATTTATGTGCTATAATACATTCGATATGTTTTTATATAGATTAGGGGATTAGCGATGAACAGCAATGAACTTTTTATTGAAGCGGCTGAATTGAAAGATAGAATACGCCAGGCCATCTATCATCCTTATTTGCTAAAATATATTGAACCACCGAAAATTGACGAGGAAAAGTTACTGATTTTGTGTTCGATTTCGAATGAAAAAAATGACAACATTAAACAAGAAACCATTTTAAGTACAATGCTCGTTCAAATCGCTTTAGATATCCATGACAATGTCTTGCTTATTGATTTAACTTCGAACTCTCAAAAAGAGCGACAACTTACCGTTTTGGCGGGGGATTATTACAGTAGTTTGTATTATAAGCGTCTCTCGTTGATTAATGAACGACGGCTTATTCGTATGCTTGCAGATGGAATAAAAGAGGTAAATGAGCTCAAAACACTTTTCCTATATGGCGAAAATTTGGATACTAAACAGTTGCTCCATATTCAATGGAGAATTGAGGGTTGTATTTTAAACCAATTTTCATTAGCGGTAAGAAGACAAAAAATCTCTCCAATCATCAATGAGTTTTTTCTTTTAAAACGCTTAATGAAAGAGAAAGAATTAATCGATAACGGCCTTTTCTCGTTGTGGATCCATTTGTTTGGCCGGCAATTCACTTCTAATCGTTCGAATAAAAAAAATGTCGAATTACTTCCGCAAGAAATTTATAAAAAAGCAGTTCAAACTGTCGATTCTCTCATTATCAAAAGTTGTAAAAAAATAGAAGCCATGTTAAAAAATGACGAGGATGATATCGTTTCTTCAATTGTCAAAAGACAGTTATCTTTATTTAAGGCTAGTAACAGTTTATTCGAATAATTTACTTTCGGGAGAAGGAAAGGTTATGAACTCTTCAAAAGAACAACGTGTGCATCAGGTGTTTGAAAACATTTCAGATAAATATGATTATATGAACTCGGTCATTAGTTTTAATCGCCATATTTCGTGGCGCAAGGATACAATGAAACGAATGAACGTTAAAAAGGGTGCGACAGCATTAGATGTTTGCTGTGGAACGGCAGACTGGACAATCATGTTATCTGAATCTGTTGGTGAAAAAGGCACTGTACACGGACTAGACTTCAGCAAAAATATGCTTGAAATAGGTCAGGCGAAAGTTGATCAGTTGAAATATAATAATATTAAACTAACCCAAGGAAATGCAATGAATCTCCCCTACGAAGATGATTCATTTGATTATGTTACAATCGGCTTTGGCCTTCGCAACGTTCCAGATTATTTACAAGTTTTAAAAGAAATGAGGCGTGTCGTAAAGCCCGGTGGTACGGTTGTATGCCTTGAAACTTCACAGCCGACATTACCCGTATTCAGACAAGCCTACTACTTTTATTTTAAACATATTATGCCGCTTCTAGGTAAATGGCTGGCAAAAAGTTATCAAGAGTATTCATGGCTTCAAGAATCTGCAAAAGATTTTCCTAATAGCAATGAACTTAGCGATCTTTTTCGACAGGCCGGTCTTGAAAACATTCGGGTTAAAAAATATTCAGGTGGTGTCGCAGCGATGCATCTCGGATATAAACGAAAGTAATTAATCTAAGGTGGATATCATGAATTTAAAGACGATCTATGCTTCATTGCGAGCCGATTTATCATTGATAGAGAAAGAGATGGAGCTTTCACTCTGTACGGAGGAGCCTATTTTGTTCCAAACCTCGAAACAATTATTAAAAGCAGGAGGCAAGCGCCTTCGCCCGGTTTTCGTATTGCTCTCGGGGAAATTTGGAGACTATCATATTGATAAAATAAAAGAAGTGGCTGTCGCACTTGAATTAATACATACAGCATCCCTCGTCCATGATGATGTGATCGATGATGCGGATTTAAGAAGAGGAGAACCAACTGTAAAAGCGAAATGGAACAATCAAACAGCAATGTATACAGGCGACTATATTTTGGCAAAGGCATTGGAGCGAATTACCCTCATCGAGTCCCAAGAAGCTCACATTACGTTATCAGAAACAATTAAAGAAGTAACAATTGGAGAAATTGAACAAATTCGCGATCAATTTAATTGGGATCAAAATTTACGCAGTTATTTACGAAGAATAAAAAGGAAAACAGCCCTATTAATATCTGTTAGCTGCCGCCTTGGCGCTCTTGTTAGCGACGTGCCCAAACACCAACAGAAGCATCTTGAACGTTTTGGTTATTTTGCAGGGATGTCTTTCCAAATTACGGATGATATTCTTGATTTCGTTGGGACAAAAGCAAAGCTTGGAAAACCTTCCGGCGGTGACTTAAAACAAGGCAACGTCACTTTGCCTGCTTTGCTTGCGATGTCAGATCCTTATATTAAAGAAAAAATAACGGCAACGCTGAAAAATAAGAATACAAATGAGAAAGAACTAAATGAAGCATTGCATCTCATTAAATCTTCCGGCGCGATTGAATGCTCGGAAAACATGAGCAATGCCTATTTACATAAAGCACAGTTGGAGCTATCAAATCTTCCGGCTTGCAAAGCAAGGCAATCACTGGAGAAAATCGCTGAATACATCGGAAAGCGAAAATTTTGAGATTCGTTTGTTTTTGATAAAATAATTTGATAAAGTATATTTGTTTCAGTCGTTTTATTTATTTTTTTGGAAAAAGTGAGGAGATTTTGTGGAAAAAACGTTTCTAATGGTAAAACCTGATGGTGTTCAACGAAATTTAGTCGGTGAGATTGTATCCCGTTTTGAGAAAAAAGGATACAAATTAGTTGGAGCAAAGCTCATGGTGATTTCCCAAGAGCTGGCTGAACAGCATTACGATGAACATAAAGAGCGCCCTTTTTTTGGCGAGCTTGTTGACTTTATCACTTCCGGTCCTGTATTTGCGATGGTTTGGGAAGGAGACAATGTTATTGCTGCTGCGAGGAAAATGATGGGTGCAACAAATCCGCTCGAAGCAGATATAGGTACAATTCGCGGCGATTTCGGCATTCAAGTGGGAATGAATATTATTCACGGTTCTGATTCTCCTGAAAGCGCTGAAAGAGAAATTAACCTTTTCTTTAATGAAAATGAAATAAATGATTACGAAAAAACAATTTCGAAATGGATTTAACTTTTTAAAAGTTTAACGGCCAACCTTAACAAGGTTGGCTTCTTTACATAAAATTTTAGTGTGAGGCAAAAAAATGGGGGATTATCAACAATTTACGGCACAAATAAAAAAATTATTTAACATTGATCTTTTATTATATAAAGAAGGGCAAATGAAGAGAAGATTAACTTCGTTTCTAGAACAGAAAGGTTTCTCCTCGTTTAATGACTTTTACCGTGCAATGGAAAATAATACTTCGTTACAGGCGGAATTTCTTGATCGGATGACAATAAACGTTTCCGAATTTTTCAGGAACTACAAAAGATGGGACATACTCGAAACAAAAATCCTGCCGCGGCTACTTCAAAATCGTTCAAGCATGAAAATATGGAGTGCTGCCTGTTCAACAGGCGAAGAACCGTATACGCTTGCGATGGTTTTAACGAAATATTTACCGCTCAGTGCGATTTCAATTTTAGCTACGGACATAGATGCAGGAGCCATCGAAAAAGCAAAAAAGGGCCATTATTCGGAGCAGTCTTTAAGGGAAGTTCCCGAACAAATAAAAAAACAATATTTTGTTAAACAGCATTCAGGAAAATATATCGTAAAAGAAGAACTAAAAAAAGCAATCGTCTTCAAAAGGGAAAATCTTTTTACAAGCCAATACGAATCAAGCTTTGATTTAATCGTTTGCCGCAATGTGTTAATTTATTTTACAGAAGAAGCGAAACAACAGCTTTACCGTAAATTTAACAACGCTTTAAAAAAAGGCGGCGTTCTATTCGTCGGCAGTACAGAACAAATATTCCAGCCGCAAAACTATGGATTTGAGGTAGAAGATACATTTTTTTATCGCAAAGTCTAATCTTATTTATTTTTCTCCGTTTTTTAGGCAGCGATTATGGTATAATTTAGTACATAAAAGCACTAAAGACACAGATAAGGAAAAGGAAGTGTTCAACATGCGCTATTTAACAGCCGGGGAATCACACGGGCCACAGCTCACTGCAATTATAGAAGGAGTGCCGGCGGGAATGCCTTTAATTGCAGAGGATATTAATAAAGAGCTTGCACGAAGGCAAAAAGGCTATGGCCGCGGACGAAGAATGGTGATAGAGAAAGACCAAGTGCAAATTAAAAGCGGTGTTCGCCACGGATTCACAACTGGCGCCCCCTTGACATTAGTCATCGAAAATAACGATTGGAAGCATTGGACCAAAATTATGGGATCCGAACCAATTACCGAAGAAGAAGAAAAAGAAATGAAGCGAGTGATTACTAGACCCCGCCCGGGACATGCTGATCTGAACGGTGCGATAAAATACGGCCATCGTGATATGAGAAATATTTTGGAGCGGTCTTCTGCACGGGAAACAACGGCTCGTGTTGCCGTAGGGGCCGTAGCGAAAAAGATACTTTCCATGTTTAACATACAGGTGGGCGGCCACGTATTAGTCATTGGCGGCGTGGAAGCAAAAGCTGTTGATTATGAATCAGTGGAAGATTTGAAAGCCCGTTCAGAACAATCTCCTGTCCGCTGTTTGGATCCAGAAGCTGAAAAGAAAATGATCGAAGCGATTGATCAGGCGAAAAAGAACGGCGATTCTATAGGGGGAATTGTGGAAGTCGTCGTTGAAGGAGTTCCGATTGGCCTTGGGAGCCATGTCCATTATGACCGGAAACTTGATGGTAAAATTGCCCGTGCGATCATGAGCATCAACGCGTTTAAAGGCGTGGAAATTGGCATCGGGTTTGAGGCGGCATATCTTTTTGGAAGCCAGGTTCATGATGAAATTGTGTGGGACGAGGAAAATGGATTTAACCGCCGTACAAATCGTTTAGGCGGCTTTGAAGGCGGCATGACGAACGGGATGCCTATTGTCGTCAAAGGTGTGATGAAACCTATCCCAACACTCTATAAACCGCTTGAAAGTGTTGACATCGAAACGAAAGAACCGTTTACCGCAAGTATTGAACGTTCCGACAGTTGTGCCGTCCCGGCAGCCAGCGTAGTGGCGGAATCCGTCGTAGCTTGGGAAGTGGCGAATGAATTTCTTAATAAATTCGGAGAAGATCGCGTATCCGAAATTGGAGAAAATTACAAAAAATACATGGAGTATGCGAGAACATTCTAATGATGGAAAACATGCGAATCCGAACAGAATCAAAAGAGTATCCATTATATATCGGACGTGGAATTCGCCATCAGTTTCACAACTTGGTTGATTCGTTGCAAAAAAAGATTTCAAGCTTTCTCATTATTTCAGATGAATCTGTTGCTTCGCTATATTTAGACGACATTACGGCCACGATGGATAAGGATAACGTTTTTACACATACAATTCCGAGCGGCGAAGAAGCAAAATCAATGGAACACTTTTTCAATTGCCAAACAAAAGCGCTTGAAAGCGGGCTTGATCGCCATTCCTGCATTGTTGCATTGGGCGGGGGTGTCGTTGGAGATTTGGCCGGCTTCGTTGCGGCAACATACATGCGAGGAATTTCTTTTATCCAAGTGCCGACAACATTGCTTGCCCATGATAGCAGTGTTGGAGGGAAAGTTGCCATTAACCATCCGCTTGGGAAAAATATGATCGGCGCATTTTATCAGCCTGATGCAGTCATCTATGATGTTGAAACATTACATTCGCTAAATGATACAGAATGGCGGTCTGGATTTGCGGAAGTTATAAAACATGGGCTAATTTGGGACAAAAGCTTGTATCATGACATAAGCACATCCATTCATTCCTTAGCTGAACTTAAAAAAAGCGATTTAATTTCCATTTTAAAAAGGGCGATCGCGGTCAAAGCGGAAATCGTCGCGCAAGATGAAACCGAAAAAGGTGTACGGTCTTATCTAAATTTCGGCCACACGCTAGGCCATGCCATTGAAGCAGAATTGGGCTACGGGAAAATGAGCCACGGTGAAGCCGTTGCCATTGGCATGGTTTTTGCCATGAAATTAAGTGAACAATATTATGGAAATCAACTTCATGTGGATCAATTTACGAACTGGCTTGCGTCACTTGGATTTTCGACTCATATTCCTTCTGGCTTATCTGCTGAAAAATTGCTTGAAACAATGAAAAAAGATAAAAAAGCCCAATTCGGACAAATCCATATGGTTTTGTTAAAGCAAATAGGAGAAGTTGAAAGCGTTCCGATTGATGAAGAAACGCTATATGCATTTTTAAAAGAAGAAACGAAAGGGGGAAAGATGTAAATGGTAAGAGGAGTAAGAGGCGCGACGACAACCGAAGCGAATGATGAAAATGAAATCTTGGCAGCAACGGAAGAAGTCGTTGGCCAAATGATCAAAGAAAACAACATCTCGCCTGAGCAGGTTGCCCAAGTATTGATTACAGTGACTCCTGACTTAAATGCTGCATTTCCGGCAAGAGCGCTGCGTTCTTTTGATGGTTGGACTTTTGTTCCGGTCATGTGTGCAACAGAGATTGATGTGCCGAATGCGCTGCCAAAATGTATTCGCATCATGATGACGGTGAATACTGATAAACAACAGAAGGAAATCAATCATATTTACTTGAAGAATGCGAAACAGCTTCGCCCTGAATTTGCTCGTTGACATTTTTTAGAAGAACGTTTATGCTATGACTAGTTCCACAGATTTTCAAAGGAAATTTGTTTAGTTGAGATGAGAGAAGTTTGAGATGAGAGAGCAGAGTTGAGGAGAGCTGAGGGAATCATTGTGATACGCTATTTACAACCCTAAGGCCTTCTTTTGCCTTAGGGTTTTTTGGTTTCTTTACCATGTAAATTACCCCTTCTTTTCCTCATCCTCTCACATCGTAAATTTAATGTGAGGTGAGAAGAATGTCCACAGATTTTCAAAGTTTTTTGCATGCATCTAAGTCATACACTACCGTCCCTGTTTTTGAACGCTTTTTCCTTGATATGATTACACCGATTCAAATTTTCCAAAAACTCAAAGAAAACGCTTGTTTCCTGCTGGAAAGTAAAGATAGTGAATCGCCATGGTCCCGCTATTCTTTTATCGGCATTGATCCTTTTCTAATTCTGAAAGAAGAAGAGAATCGATTTGTTGCCAGGAAGAAAAATGGAGAAGTCTTCACTGAGCACGACAGTTTTCGTGAAGCGTTGAACAACACAATGAAGATGCTTAACCCTAAGCCGGTTGGCATTCAACTTCCATTTTCAGGAGGAGGAGTTGGCTACATAAGCCATGACGGGATTACGGAATTTGAAAAAAACATCGACCCCCATCCGGAAAACGATCTGAATATTACCCGATTTCATTTTGCGTTTTGTGAAATGATCCTTGCCTATGATCATGATCAAAAAGAATTAATTGTTGTATCCAACGTCTTTGTAGAGGAAAAAGATGATGAGACGAAACGCAAATTAAAATACGACCTTGCAAAAGAGAAAATAAAGCTGACGATGGACTGTTTGCTGGAAAGTGAAGCCGCTCCATTCCCATTGTTTCAAATGCCTGAAGAAACAAGTGAAGTTAGCTTCGAACATGTGAGGACAAATTTTGAAAAGCAAGATTTTCTAAATGCGGTTGAGAAAGTAAAAGCATATATCGCGAAAGGAGAAATTTCTCAAGCAGTTATTTCCCAAAGGTTCGATCTAGACTTGACTGTCTCTGGTTTAGATATTTACCGTGTCCTGCGTGTCATTAATCCATCCCCTTACTTATTTTATATGAAAATCGACGATTTTGAAATTGTAGGGAGCTCACCGGAAAAGCTCGTTCAAATTAACGGAAAGCATATCGAAATTCATCCAATTGCAGGAACGAGGCATCGTGGAAAAACCGAAGAAGAAGATAAACAATTGGCACAGGAACTTTTGAACGATAAAAAAGAACGCGCAGAACATATCATGCTGGTCGATACGGCGAAAGAAGACATTGGCCGCGTGGCAGAAGAAGGGTCGGTTCAAGTGCCGGACCTCATGTATATCGGCCGATTCTCCCATGTTATGCACATCATTTCAAAAGTAACTGGGAAGCTTGCCGATGATGCCCAGCCTGTCGATGCTTTAATTTCGGCTTTTCCGGCGGGAACGCTTTCCGGTTCACCAAAAAAACGCGCGGTCGAAATTATCCATGAAATTGAACCATTAGCAAGAAACCTTTATGGCGGAGCGATTGGATATATTGGTTTCGATGGCAACATTGATTCCTGTATAACGATTAGAAGTGTTTTTATAAAAGATCAAAAAGCTTATGTCCAGGCAGGTGCAGGCATTGTTGCTGACTCTGTTCCCGAAAGGGAATGGGAAGAAACTAGAAATAAAGCGAAGGCACTTATTAAAGCAATTGAAATCGCGGAGAATCTATTTCATAAAAAGGAGGCTGCCGCTAACCATGTTTAAGGAATATTTACAGCAAGCAATTAACGGAAAAACATTTAATGAAAATGAAGCCAAATTAGTAATGGATGAAATCATGGCGGGGAGAGCAACATCAAGCCAAATTGCCAGCCTGTTGACAATTATGAAGCTTCGTGAAACGACAATTGACGAGCTTACAGGTTTTGTCCGGTCGATGAGGAATCATGCGACCTCCGTCGTTCATGATGAAAAGCTGCTTCTTGATACGTGCGGAACAGGCGGAGATGGAGCATCAACGTTCAACATTTCAACAACAGTTTCCTTTATCCTTGCGGCAAATGGAGTGCCGGTTGCTAAACACGGGAATCGATCCGTTTCTTCAAAAAGCGGAAGCGCAGATGTCCTTGAAAAACTTGGAGTCCCTATCCAATCAACACCGGAAGAGGCTGCACGAAAGTTAAAGGAAAATCGAATGAGCTTTCTGTTTGCGCCACTCTATCATTCTTCAATGAAGCATGCGGTAGTTCCAAGGCGAGAAATTGGATTTCGCACCGTATTTAATATTTTAGGGCCAATGACGAATCCTGCGAAAAGCAGCCATCAATTATTGGGAGTTTATGACAGACAGCTTGCAGACAGAATGGTACAATCATTAAAACGGTTAGGGACGAAGCGTGCGCTTCTTGTTACAGGGCGCGATGGGCTTGATGAATGTTCCATTTCTTCCGAAACAGACATCATTGAACTAAAAAATGGAGAAATTTCCCATTTTACAATAAGCCCTGAACAAGTCGGCTTAAAGAGAGCTTCGAATGAAGACATTACGGTCGCATCTGTAGAAGAAAGTGCAAAATTAGTTGATGGTGTGTTAAAAGGAGATGCACCGGAAGCGGCAATAAATATTGTTCTCTTGAATGCTGGTGCTGCGTTGTATACAGTGGGGAGAGCCGGAACGATTGCAGAAGGCGTGCACGAAGCGCGAAAAATTATTGGAAGCGGAGCTGCTTATCGCAAACTTGAAGAAATGAAGTCACAGGAGGTTCAGCTTCATGCTTGATAGAATATTAGCTTCAAAAAAAGAAGAGGTAGCGAACATGGTCGTCCCGCCTAAAGAAGAGACTGTAAAACGGAGTTCATTTGTCGATGCTCTGAAAAATCCAAACCGCTCGCTTGCTTTAATTGCAGAAATTAAACGAGCCTCTCCTTCAAAAGGGATAATTAATGATAACATCGATCCTGTTGAAGTGGCTTTGTCTTATGAAAAGGCGGGTGCAGACGCTATATCCGTCCTTACGGATACCCCTTTTTTCAAAGGGACAATCGAAGATTTAATAAAAGTAAAACAATCGGTAAGCATTCCGATTCTTCGCAAAGACTTTATTATTGATAAACGTCAAATCGATGAAAGTGCGGCAATTGGTGCAGATGCTATTTTGTTAATTGTAAAAGCTTTAGGGCCCGAAAAAACGTATCACTTTTATCAATATGCGGCCGAATGCGGCCTCGATTGCCTCGTTGAAGTACACGAAGAAGCTGAGCTTAAACAATTAGTAGACGTCTTTGTTCCTAAGGTGATCGGCGTGAATAATCGAAATTTAAGCACCTTCCACACATCATTGGATATGACAGACAGTATAGCTAAACTTGTTCCGAAAGACACGGTCTTTATCAGTGAAAGCGGCATCCATTCAAGTGAAGACATCGAGAGGGTTAAACGGCAAGGGGCGAAAGGCGTTTTGGTTGGGGAAGCGTTAATGAAAGCAGAAACCCCTGAAATCGGCATCAGGCAACTTTTTGAGAAAGAGCGTATAGCTGCAAATGAAAGTTAAGTTATGCGGGAATCATTCATTAGAAGATTTGATTGCCTCTTCAAGCAGCAACGCGGCATACATTGGGTTTGTCTTTGCCCGGTCAAAGAGGCAAGTAGAGCCGAAGGAAGTCAAATCATGGCTCCAGCAAGTAACATTAAAGCCCAACCAGCAAAAAGCCGGAGTGTTTGTGAATGCACAGCTTGACGAGATCAGAGAAGCGGTAGACAGCGCTTCTCTTGATGTCGTTCAGCTCCACGGAACGGAATCACCAGAAGAAGCCGCGCAGATAAAGCGACTTTTTCCTGTAGACGTTTGGAAAGTGATTCACCATCATGAACATGCGCTTGAGCTTCTCGATCAATATAAAGACATCGTAGACGGATTTTTAATTGATAAGAAGTCGGCAAAAGCATGGGGAGGGACAGGGGAATCATTCGACTGGACCTTCGTACCGAAATATCTTTCAAAGGCCCACGCTTATGGCAAACCTTGCTTCATTGCTGGCGGGGTTAATGCGGAAAATGTATTAAGTTTATTGAAATATAAACCTGATGGAATCGATCTTGCGAGCGGTGTTGAAACAAACTTTCGAAAAGATAAACATAAAATTACCCAATTACAGGAGTGTGTAGAAACCTATGAGCGTTACATTGCCAAATGAAAAAGGGAGATTTGGACAATTCGGGGGTAAATTTGTTCCTGAAACGTTAATGCAAGCATTGGAAGAGCTTGAATCTTCTTTAAAGGATGCCATACAAGATGAATTATTTAAAAGCCAATTGGAAGAAGAGCTGCATCAATATGCCGGCAGGACAACACCTTTAACCTATGCTGAGAACTGTACGAGTGAATTGGGCGGGGCAAAAATCTATTTAAAACGGGAAGATTTAAACCACACAGGCGCACATAAAATTAATAACGCAATCGGGCAAGCCCTTCTGGCGAAACGAATGGGAAAACATAAAATTGTCGCGGAAACGGGCGCCGGCCAGCACGGAGTGGCATCCGCCACTGTCGCGGCGCGCTTTGGGTTGGAATGCAAAGTGTTTATGGGCGAAGAGGATATGAGGAGACAGGCGTTAAATGTTTTTCGCATGCAATTGTTAGGAGCGGAGGTTGTTCCGGTTGCTTCAGGAAGTAAAACATTAAAAGATGCAACAAATGAAGCGATTCGATATTGGGTCTCAAACGTTGAAGATACGTTTTATTTAATCGGTTCTGTCGTTGGCCCACACCCTTATCCAATGATGGTGAGGGAGTTTCAAAGGATAATTGGGGACGAAACGAAAAAACAGTTTTTGGAAGTGGATGGAAAACTGCCTGATCTCATCGTTGCTTGTGTCGGAGGAGGGAGCAATGCGATTGGCATGTTTTTTCCTTTTATTGAGGACGATGTTTCTTTGGTCGGTGTCGAAGCTGCAGGCAAAGGAATTGCAACAGGAATGCATGCGGCGACAATTGCGAAAGGCAGGCTCGGTGTCATTCATGGATCAATGACTTACTTGCTTCAAAATGAAGCCGGACAAATTCAAGAACCGTATTCGATTTCGGCTGGATTGGACTATCCGGGTATCGGGCCTGAACATGCGTATTTGGCTGAGACCGGCCGGGTTCATTATACGAGCGCAACAGATGAAGAAGCTCTAAATGCGCTGAAATTTTTGTCTCAAACGGAAGGAATTATACCTGCGATTGAAAGTGCCCATGCATTAGCAGAAGCATTTAAACGAGCAAAAGAAATGGACAAAAACGAAAGTATTGTCGTTTGTTTGTCAGGGCGCGGCGATAAGGATGTTCATACGTTAATGGAGAAAATGGGGGGAAAATCATGATGAATAAGAGGTTCAGTGAGCATGTGGAAAATAAAAAGAATTTATTTATACCATTTATCGTGGCGGGTGACCCAGATAATGAAACGACAATTGAACTCGCTTTGAAATTGGAGTCAGCCGGTGCCGATGCAATAGAGCTTGGCATCCCGTATTCTGATCCATTGGCAGATGGCCCCGTTATCCAAGCAGCATCAGCCCGGGCTCTAAAAAAAGGCATGACACTCGAAAAAGCGATTACACTTGTATCCAGCATGCGAAAAAAAGGGTTAAAAATCCCTGTTGTTATATTTACTTATTATAATCTTTTGCTACAATTAGGTTTAGAACGCTTTTTTGCGTTAATGAGCGAAAATGACGTCGATGGGTTACTCGTTCCTGACTTGCCATTTGAAGAAAGTGAAGAATTGAGAAAGAAGTGCAAGGCTGAAAATATCACATACATTTCACTCGTAGCCCCAACAACTTCAGAAGTGAGATTAAAGGAAATTGTGAGTGAAGCCCAAGGGTTTCTATATTGTGTGTCATCACTAGGAGTGACAGGAACGAGAAGTGAATTTCATCCATCTGTGTACACCTTTTTAACCAATGTAAGAAAGTATGCAAAGATTCCTGTAGCCGTCGGTTTCGGTGTTTCCCAGCCAGAGCAAATTGAACAGTTGAAAGATCATTGCGACGGCGTTATTGTTGGGAGTGCAATTGTAAAACAAATTGGTGAGCGGGAAAATAAACTGCTTAAAGAGGAAACGAGAATGGAAGCACTGGAAGAGGTGTTCCAATACGTTTGTTCGCTTACGGAACCTAATCGACGCTTAGTTAATGACCGGCGCTGATCAATGAATTTTAGCGGGGGCGATTTTGCCCTTGAGGAAAACCCGCTTCTCGGAAAAGTAAATCGTAACCGCGGGAGTATCAGCTAATCGTAAAAAAGAGGAAGTGGAGCCATGCAAATTAAACAGCAATTAATCCCTTTAAAACCTTATGAACCGGGCAAGCCGATTGAAGAAGTACAAAGGGAACTCGGGTTAGAAAAAGTCGTCAAATTAGCTTCAAATGAAAATCCCTTTGGCTGTTCAGAGAAAGTGAAACAGGCAATTCAGGAACAGCTGAATGCATTGCATATTTATCCAGATGGGTATGCGTTCCAAATTCGGGAAAAAGTTGCGCAACATCTTAACGTAGACAAAGATCAACTTATTTTTGGGAACGGCACTGACGAAGTGATTCTTATTTTGTGCCGGGCCATGCTATCTAGTGATACAAACACCGTAATGGCGACCCCTTCATTTTCTCAATACAAACATAACGCTTTAATTGAAGGTGCGGAAATTCGTGAAGTGCCACTGATGAATGGAGAGCATGATTTAGATGGCATGCTTACACAAATTGATGAAAATACAAGAATCGTTTGGGTATGTAATCCGAACAATCCTTCTGGAAACTATATTGATAAAGAAAGGTTCCTCTCGTTTTTGCAAAATGTGCCAAAGCATGTCCTTGTTGTAAGTGATGAGGCGTATTTTGAATATGTTGTTGCAGAAGATTACCCTGATACGATTTCACTTTTGAATGAATATCGTAATTTGATGGTGCTTCGAACTTTTTCAAAAGCGTATGGTTTAGCTGCATTAAGAATTGGCTATGGTGTTGGCAATCCGAATCTCATTAAGTCTTTAGATCCTGCCAGGCCGCCATTTAACACATCGACACTTGCGCAGGCTGCCGCCCTTGCTGCTCTTGATGATCAAGAATACATTCAAGACTGCAGAAAGAAAAACCGAGAGGGATTGGAGCAGTTTTATGCATTTTGCAGTAAGTACAAGTTAGACTATTATCCGACACAGGCTAACTTTATTTTGATCGATTTTAAACGAAAAGGTAACGAAGTATTTCAATATTTACTTAAAAATGGTTATATTGTACGTTCTGGCGAAGCGCTCGGTTTTCCAACTTCCGCTAGAATTACAGTCGGAAACCAAGAAGAAAATCAAGGCATTATTGATTGTTTGTCACAATGGCTGGAAAATGAAGAGAGAGATTAATTAAGGAGTTTATTTATGGATGGGAAACGGGTTTTAATTATTGGATTAGGGCTGATTGGAGGATCCATTGCCTTAGCAATTAAAAAAAAGCATAAGGCGGTAATTGTTGGATTTGATGTGGATGAGACACAGGCAAAATTGGCTAAGTCGTTGGATATTATTGATGACATAACTGACTCGTTGGAAGAAGGTGTAAAAGGCGCTTCTCTCATTATTATCGCCACACCTGTACAGCAAACAGAGAAAATCATTGATCAGCTTGCTATGTTGTCTTTAGAAGAAAATGTCATCATTACAGATGTAGGGAGCACAAAGAAATCAATCGTTGATAAATCATCTGTTTTAAAAAATAAAAACGCCATTTTTATCGGTGGGCATCCAATGGCCGGTTCTCATAAATCCGGCGTTATCGCCTCTAAAGCCCATCTATTTGAAAATGCTTTTTACATTCTGACACCAGATACAAATTGCCAAAAAAGATTCGTCAACGGCCTAAAAAATTGGCTTGAAGGAACGAATGCAACATTTATCGAAATGAGCCCCTCCCAGCATGACAAGCTTGTCGGAGTAATTAGCCATTTCCCGCATATTATTGCTGCATCCCTCGTTCACCAACTAGCGCATGTGGAGGAAGAGGAACAAAATATTTCAAGGTTTGCCGCAGGAGGTTTCCGGGATATTACGAGAATTGCATCTTCAAGCCCGATTATGTGGCGTGATATTTTGTTACATAATAGAGATGTTTTGCTCTCACTATTGGAAAAATGGGAATTAGAAATGACCTCTGTAAAGAAAATGCTTAAAAAAGCCGACGAAAACGAGATCTATGACTATTTTTCCTCGGCAAAACAATTTCGCGATAAACTTCCCGAACGATCAAAAGGCGCAATTCCTTCTTTTTACGATTTATTTGTTGACGTGGAAGACTACCCAGGTGTCATTGCCCATGTGACCGGAATACTTGGGGGAAGGGATATCAGTATTACGAACATCAGAATCATTGAAACGAGAGAGGACATTCTAGGCGTTCTTCGATTAAGCTTCCGCAGCGAAGCAGAACGGCAAAAAGCAAAGACTCTTTTAAGTGAATATCGCTATGAAACATACATTCTTGACTAAACAGATGATGAAGAGGAGGGGGCCAATGGGAAAACGATTATCGCCTGCCAATCAGCCTTTACAAGGGGAACTAAAGGTTCCTGGAGATAAGTCGATTTCACACCGCTCGATTATGTTAGGTGCAGTCGCCAATGGTACAACAACAATCAAAGGATTTCTACCCGGAGAAGATTGTATCAATACGATAAAATGCTTCAAGAAGTTAGGTGTTCCTATCGAAATTGAGAAAGAAGATGTGATCGTTGTCGGTAACGGATTTGAAGGGCTCCAAGAACCGAATGATGTATTATATGTTGGCAATTCAGGAACATTAAATCGCCTTCTTCTAGGATTGCTTGCAGGAAGGCCGTTTCATTCCGTCTTATATGGGGATGAATCGATCGCCTCCCGGCCAATGGATCGTGTCGCAAAACCGCTTCGCCAAATGGGAGCGGTCATTGACGGCCGGAAAAATGGTTCTTACCCTCCAATTTCCGTTCGAGGTGGAAACTTAAAAGGAATTGAATATGAATCGCCTGTCGCAAGCGCCCAAGTAAAATCAGCAATCTTATTAGCGGGCTTGCAGGCAAATGGCGTGACAACCATTACAGAACCGGCATTGTCAAGGGATCATACAGAACGAATGCTCACGGCTTTTGGCGTTGAATTAAAAAGAGAGAACACAACAGTATCTTTAGAAGGGAATCAGCGGCTGCATGGAACGAATATCCAAGTACCGGCTGACATTTCATCCGCTGCGTTTTTTATCGTTACAGCATTAATTACAAAGGACAGTGAACTAACCTTAACAGACGTTGGAATGAATCCGACTCGATCCGGCATTGTTGATGCTCTTTTAGCCATGGGAGCAAATATTACGATGTTAAATGAGCGGCAAATCAACGGGGAACCAGTTGCTGATTTACATATAAAATCATCTCCGTTGAAAAATATCGAAATAAATGGCGAATTGATCCCGCGTTTAATTGATGAGATTCCAATATTAGCTCTGGCTGCAACACAGGCTGAAGGAAAGATGGTCATAAGCGATGCTGAAGAGCTTAAAGTGAAGGAAACGAATCGGATTGATGCAGTAGTCAATCAATTGCGCCTTTTGGGAGCTAACATTGAGGCGACTGAAGATGGAATGATTATTGAAGGAAGAACAAATTTACATGGCGGAACTGTTGATAGTTTGGGCGATCACCGCATTGGCATGATGCTTGCGATTGCGAGCCTTGTTGCTTCCGGGGAAGTTGTCTTACAAAACGAAGGCTGTATTTCCATATCCTATCCAGACTTTTTTCCAGATTTAGCAAATCTAAAAAATAATTAGAAATTTGCCATACTGTAGAAAAATAAACCCTTATTTTTCTACAGTATAAAAAATAAAAGAAATATAAAAAATCGTCTTGCTTTTTTGTGAATATTAAGTATAATAAAGATTGTAATGGTTTCTCTCCACTCCTATCCATATTTATTTGTTTTGGCCTTGACATGAAAGCGCTATCAACTTTCTGTCAAGGTTTTTTTATTTAAGAAAATAAATTGGTATTCGGATTATCGTGTGGAAATTCAACTAGCTCCCATCAACGGTCTAGTTAATGAGCAATCGAGAAGAAATTTTTACTGACGTTACGTGATAAACTTAAAAAACAAAGGAGGGAGTAAACTATATGCAAAAACACGTGTTATTCATTCAAGGTGCAGGCCAGGGAGCATACGAGGAAGATGGAAAATTAGCAGAATATCTGCAAGATGTGCTTGGTTCCGAATATGATGTACGGTATCCTAGGATGCCTAATGAGGAAAAACCTGAGTATGAAACATGGAAAGCTCAGATTGGAGAAGACCTCAGCACACTAAATGGTGAAGTATTTCTTGTTGGACACTCCGTGGGAGGTTCAGTTTTGTTGAAATACCTTTCTGAAGAGGAGATGACAAATACCATTACTGGCGTGTTCCTAATCGCACCACCATATGACGAGTCTGTGTTGCAAGAAGACTCATCCTCAAAGCTTCACAAGGTGCCAAGTATTTTCTTTTACCATAGCCGCGACGATGAAATCGTACCTTTTTCCCATCTTACATATTATGCGGAAAAACTCCCGAAGGCGACTATTCGGAAGTTAGATGGGCGCGGGCACCAGTTTGACAATGATTTGTCTGAAATTGTTGAGGATATCAAAGGATTGTGATTCATGGTCTTGCAGTGTTAAACAATCGGGTACTTTTGTTGAATAAAAGGCGAAATATTGCACATTACGATGATTTTGCGTATGCCACACGATAATCCGATTACCCATTATGTTATATGAATATCAGGAGGAAAGTGGAAAACGATTATCGAGGAGTGTTTTCCAATGCAGAGGAATTATTGGATGATAGCTTTCGGAATTGTTTGGACGATTTTTTTTTCAGGTATGAGCTTTTATTGGGCAATGGGTGGCCTACTTGGAGTTCGATCTCTGGGAGGGTCTATTTATGAGATGTCCCTAAACCCTTCTTCCTCGTTCGTCTTGATTGTTTGGCTTACTGGTTTTATTAAATTACTGGGGTTAATATTATTGTTAATGCTTCTTGTTCAATGGAAGAAGCCTATAATAACCAAAATTCTTTTTTCCGTCGCGAAAATTGCAGGGGTCTTATTGTTCTTATATGGATTTCTTAATTTTGTCACAATCACATTAAGTACGTTTCATATTTTAGATTTTGATTTAGATTCATATGCAACGTTTTGGAGATTAATTTTCTGGGAACCTTTTTGGATGATCGGTGGAGTTTTTTACTTTTTTTCCATCAAAAGCAAAAAATCTATGTTCAACTATTGAGGGACTTTCTTTAATGGGTATTCGGATTATCGTGTGGAATACGCAAAATCTACGTAGGGCGCAATAACCAACATTTACGCAAACATTTTTTAAGATAGCAATTGAAAAGAAATCAAAGCGTTATTCGCAAATAAAACACGTTATAAAAGTACTATGTGAAGAGTAATAAAATATGGAGGGATAAAAGAAAATGCCATCAAATAAAAAAACTGGCGAAAAGGAGAAATTGTCTGGTCCCGAACAGGTAGCAAAATTTATGAACAACCTTGAACACCCCTTTAAAGAGGAAATAGCAGAAGTTCGAAAAATCATTTTAGGAATAAACAGCAGAATCACTGAAAAAATCAAATGGAATGCACCGAGTTTCTGTGTTGATGATGATGATAGGATAACCTTTAATCTCCATGGAAAAGGTTTTTTTCGACTGGTCTTTCACTGTGGAACTAAGGTCAAAGATACTGCAAAAAAGGAACCTCTGTTTGTAGATAATACCGGATTATTGGAGTGGGCTACTGGAGATAGAGCTATAGTGAAATTTACTGATATGAGTGATGTGAAATCTAAGGAAAATGACCTTAGAAAGGTTGTAAATAAATGGATTGATGCGACAATGTGAAAATTTGATCTATACAAAAGGTCCTTAACGTCATTTTGTATAGATAGCAATAATAATTAAAAAAATCCGTTTTGAAAAAAGCTTGATCAAAACGGATTCATCCTTTGTGCTGTACAACTTTTTATAAAAAGTGTGATCACTTTTTACTTGACAGATAAATAATCCTAGTATTGCGGGTATTATAATGGATTTGCCAGATTCCCCTGCGAAAAGAACACTCCACAAAATTTTCCCTGAAGCAATCAGAATGATGACTGGCAAACCAATCCATAAAAAAATCAGCCCTTCATTATGATTTCCCTCAACGTTTATCTATAAATCTCTAGCTCCCTAAATTCCTATGCAACAATCTTGCCCGATTGTGGAACTGTCATATCCAGTTCGTCAACTTAATTGTATCAAACTTTTTTAAAAAATTAAAAACATGATATCAACTGACTGCTAAGCATAGAATAAATATACGTTTTTAGATGCAAGTTGATTATGCCGAAAAACGTGTAATTGTTGCTCAAATAAATAGACTTCATTATAATAAGGACACCATTAGAGATTATCGTTAAATTGAAAAGGAAGAAAGGACTTTACCAATGGACTTCATCGAAAAAGCGATAAAAAAGATTGAAGAAGGTTCAATTTCTGAAGGGCTGGGTTTATTAGAGCAATATAAAACAAGCGATGATGAAAATTTGCTATTTGAAACAGCGAAAACTTACGCACATTTTGGTTTTTTAGATAAAGCTGAAGAAATTACATCTCAATTATTGCAACGTTTCCCAAATGATGGAGAACTGCTTGTTTTTTCAGCAGAGTGTTTTATTGAGCTGGGCGAAGATGAAAGGGCAATGGAACGGTTAGATCAAGTGACGCAAAATGATGAAAATTATTTAAGTGCTTTGCTTTTATTAGCTGATCTGTATCAATCCCAAGGTTTGGAGGAAGTTGCTGAAAGAAAATTAATGGAAGCTTATGATTATGAACCATCGGAACCTGTCATTTGGTACGGTCTTGCTGAATTTTACTTAAATCAGGGTAACCCTTATAAAGCGAATGTTTTTTATGAAAAAGTGCTTAATGAAAGTGAATTTATTCCGGATCATTCTATTTATTTGCATTATGCTGAATCGTTGAGCTTAATTGGTGAGTTTGAGAAAGCATTGCCTCTTTATGAAAAAGGGTTAGAGTCTGAAATTAATTTAGACGGTTTGTTTCGTTTTGGGTATACTGCTTTTAAAGCCGGGGAATATAAGGCTGCTATTCAAGCCCTAGAAAAGCTAAAATCAGCTGATAAGCAATATAGCACACTTTATCCGTTATTGGCCAAAGCATATGAAGCGGTTGGCGCCACCAGTGAAGCCAAGGCAGTGTTAGAAGAAGGCATGTTAGAAGACGAACATAATGAAGAATTGTATCTGGAATTAAGCCAACTTGCATTAAAATCAGGAGATCCATCATCTGCTGAACAAAATTTAAAGAAAATTTTTCAATTGAATCCTGGATCATTTAGAGCCTCACAAATGTTCATTTCACTCTTGAAAAGGGATGAGCGTTATGATGAAATGATTAATCATATTCTTCATTTAAAAGAAATCGAAGAAACCGAGCCGATATTTGATTGGGAACTCGCCGAAGCTTACGAAAAAAATGAAGAATATGAAAAAGCTGGAAAGTATTATGACGCAAGCTATCCACATTTTAAAAACAATAGTGACTTTCTTGAGCAGTACGGCCGCTTTCTAATGGAAGAAGGGAAAACCGAGGAAGCAAAAACATGCTTTGTTCAAGCAATAAAGATGGACAGTAGTTTAACCCATCTCGAGGAGTTAGTTTGGGAAATGGAAAATCGCTAATTGGATTGATTTTATTCTTGTTTTTTTGCAGGATTTTTAATAAATATAAAGAATTTTTATGTAAAGAGCGATTAAAAAGCGCTGAAAAGGAGGGGTCTACATGAACAGCTCCATTTCGATTGCCGAGAAGAAAGAATTTCTAAAATGGTTTTTAAAAAATTATCGATTCCATAAGCGGGAATGTGTCTGGCTCATCAATTACTTTATTAGTGATGACCTTGTCATGGAAAATCTTCATTTTGTAGAGAAGGCTGAATATTGCCCAAAAGCAATTATTCTCTCTACCGTTTGTTCAAATGAAGTTCCTTTTCGCTTTTTGAAAGAAAATATTGTCACTTCTGATGTTGAAAAATCTTTTCATGATATCCGTTTAAACCCTGAAGAACAGGTTTTTGTCCAGCTTAATTTTCAACATTCAAACAAAAACCCTCAGTATAGTGTCGTGATGGAAGAAAATCCATTTTTACCGGAAAGCCTTCACCCAACCAAACAATATGAAATTTGGGCTGGTTTGATTCTTGACGAGGCGGTAACGAGCTATAGGGAGCAATGCCTATACGAAAAAATAAACGAAGCGCTTGATAACAAAGATAAAGAAACCTTCTTGAAATTAACTGAACAATTAAAACGAGAAAGGTCCTCTATGCAATGAGGAGCTTTTTTTTATGCTATGATAGAATAAAAAGGTAATTATATGGGGAATTTTTCTATAGAAAGGAAGATTATTTTTGAAATGGAATTCGAAAGAAATTGATATTTACTTAACTTCAAAAGAATATGTTGATACGGCTTTCATAACTTTAATCCCGATTTCTTTTAACGGTGAAATGAAGCAATCTGTAGCAATGGGCGAATTCAGCACCGTTTTAACAAATGAAATTGAAAGGCAGCTTCATGGAAGGACGCTGGCTTTTCCGCCGTTCACCTATTTAAAGTCTGAAGAAAGAGAAAAAAAGTTAAACAGGCTAAAGGAATGGACTAGCAAACTGTTCGAGCAAGGATTTCAGCATCTTTTTTTATTTACATCGGATACGGAGTGGAAACAATTTGAGCATGATTTAGATGCGGCGCTTATCTGGCTGCCAGTTATACCTCTCGAACATATGGACGGGAAGTATAAAGCGGAAATTTTGCAAGAGCAAACGAAACAACTTCTTCAAATTGTAACAAATAAGTGGCAAACGGAAAGTTAACCCGCTCAACACAGTAATTCAGCGCTTCATAATATTGACAGTAACCGCTTGATTCGCTATCATGGGTATGTCCTAGTAATCTGTGTGATTTTAATTTTAACAACGAATACAACTTTAAAGATAGGAGGGAAACCAATTGGCGAAAAAAAATGAAATTTCAAGACGGCAATTTCTGAACTACACCCTTATGGGTACTGGAGGTTTCATGGCGGCTGGTATGTTAATGCCGATGGTTCGTTTTGCGATTGATCCAATCTTAAAGACGGAAGCGGCATCTGACATGGTAGACATCGATATGAAAGTTGATGATATCACAACAGAACCCCAAATGAAGAAGTTTAAAGTTCATCAAGTTGACGGATGGTATGAGTCAGACGTTGAACAAGCAGCTTTTGTTTTTAAAAACGATAAAGGCGATATCGTTGCGTTATCACCTGTCTGTAAGCATTTGGGCTGTACAGTTGACTGGGGTACAAACCCTGCATACCCAGATGAGTTCTTCTGTCCATGCCATGCTGGACGCTATTACAAAGATGGCGTTAACGTTGAAGGAACGCCACCGCTTGCTCCACTGGATGTCTATGAAATGGATATTAAGGATGGTAAAGTGTTTTTAGGAAAACCGATGCCTCATCCAAAAGCTTAAATTAGGAGGTGAAGAACATGCTTCAGAAAATGTATGACTGGGTTGACGAACGGCTTGACATTACTCCGTTATGGCGTGATATTGCCGATCATGAAGTTCCTGAACACGTAAACCCTGCCCATCACTTTTCAGCTTTTGTTTACTGTTTTGGCGGATTAACTTTCTTCATTGTTGTTATTCAAATTTTATCAGGTATGTTCCTAACAATGTATTACGTTCCTGACGTTATTAACGCTTGGGAATCTGTTTATTATCTACAAAACGAAGTTGCCTTCGGTGTTATCGTAAGGGGTATGCACCACTGGGGAGCCAGTTTAGTCATTGTCATGTTATTTTTACATACATTAAGAGTATTTTTCCAAGGCGCTTACAAGAAACCGCGTGAACTTAACTGGGTAGTTGGCGTATTAATTTTCTTCGTTATGCTTGGATTAGGTTTCACTGGGTACTTGCTTCCTTGGGATATGAAAGCATTATTCGCAACAAAAGTAGGCCTGCAAATTGCAGAAGCGGTGCCATTTGTTGGTACAGCTATCAAAACGTTGTTAGCTGGTGACGCAACAGTTATCGGTGCGCAGACATTGGCTCGTTTCTTTGCGATCCATGTATTTTTCTTACCTGCAGCATTGCTTGGACTGTTAGCTGCTCACTTTATTATGATTCGAAAACAAGGTATTTCTGGCCCGCTATAGGATTCGAATTTTTAAGTAAAAGGAGGGAAAACAATGCACCGTGGTAAAGGTATGAAGTTTGTTGGCGATTCCAGAATTCCAGCAAAAAAGACCTCTTACATTCCTAAAGATTATTCTGAATATCCCGGGAAAACAGAAGCGTTCTGGCCTAACTTCTTACTAAAAGAATGGATGGTTGGGGCTGTTTTCTTAATAGGGTATTTAATTTTAACTGTTGCGCATCCTTCACCATTGGAACGGGTAGCGGATCCAACCGATACTTCGTATATCCCGCTCCCTGACTGGTACTTTCTCTTCTTGTATCAGTTATTAAAATACAAATATGCATCAGGCGACTTCACTTTAGTTGGTGCACTTATTATTCCTGGTGTAGCGTTTACAGCATTATTGCTGGCACCTTGGCTTGACAAAGGACCTGAACGCAGGCCTTCTAAACGACCAATTACGGTAAGCATTATGCTTTTGGCTGTTATTTCAGTTATTTACTTAACTTGGGAGTCTGTTGTTACCCATGACTGGGAAAAAGCGGCGGCGCAAGGTGAAATTAAAGAAGAAGTTGAATTTGATAAAGAAGCGGAAGGTTACCAAATTTATTCAGAACAAAGCTGTGTTCAGTGTCATGGTGAGAATTTAGAAGGTGGAGTTGGCCCAGGGCTTGCTGGTACAGGACTATCCGCTGAAGAAATTGCAGACATTGCGGTTAATGGCCTTCCACCAGGAATGCCGCCGAACGCTTTTGAAGGTTCAGATGAAGAACTTCAAAAACTTGCAGAATTTATTGCATCACTTGAATAATGAAATAATCAAAACTCGGCTATTGCCGAGTTTTTTTACTAATCCGGCTTCCGGCCTCTGACTTCTGTAAAGGCAGGCGTTTTATCGATGTGGATTTTTTACATATTAAAACAACGCTCAATCCTCTGGGTTTTGCTTCTCATTAACATACTTGGCACGATTTATGGCTACTATTGGTACCGTTATCAATTAGATGATACACCATGGTACTTCTTGCCGTTTGTTCCTGACAGCCCAACAGCAAGCCTTTTCTTTGTTTTTGTATTAATTGGATTTTTATTGGGTAGAAATTTCCCGCTTATCGAAGCATTGGCAGCGATTACATTGTTTAAATATGGGATTTGGGCTGTAGGAATGAATATTGGCGGAATCGTTGCAACAGGACAAATAACAATCGAAAATTGGATGTTAATTTTTTCTCATTTAGGTATGGCGATCCAAGGATTGTTATATGCTCCCTTTTATCGGATAACATTCATTCATTTCTTCATTGCAACGTTATGGACATTTCATAATGATGTGATTGATTATGTATTTCTTATGTTTCCGAGATATCCATCACTCGATGAATATATGCCATTTATCGGTTATTTAACCTTTTGGCTATCGGTTTTAACCTGTTATCTTGTTTATCATGTTGCTGTAAAAAAAGAACGTTTAATATTGGATCTATAGTTGGTCTACTCTTGTCCTCTTTGTCATAAGCTTTATAGACAAAGGAGGACAACCAATAATGAAACGAATCTTATTTATTTTTCTAGCTATTTTTCTACTGCAGCCGCACTTTGTTTTTTCAAAAGAAAATGAGAGTCGTGATTGGGAAGCAACATTAAACCAAATGGCGGATCAAGTTCTTCAACTTGGGAAGCAACAAAAATATGAAGAAGCAAAAAAGGTCCTCATCAACTTTTCTCCTCTTTTTTTAAAAATTTCTGCCGAAAATGGACTAGCAATGAAAGATGTAAAAATGATGATTTATTCTTATGAACAGGCAGAGGAAGCGTTGGCGGCTGTTCAAATGGATGAGGTAAAAAGAATCGAGAAATTAACCCAATTTAGATTAGCTGTCAATGCGGTGTCAAGCGAACACCAACCGTTATGGAAAGAAGCGGAAAATGTCGTGATGAATCCACTAAATCAAGCCATTCAATCCATTGGAGCAGAGAATAGCAATCAATTTCAATTTTATTTAGAGAATTTTTTGGCCAAATATGAAATGATACGCCCATCGCTCGCCATTGACTTGCCGGAGCATGATTATGAACGTCTTGATTCATATATACGCTATTTAAAAAATAATGAAGGAAAAATTGTAGGACAAAATAAGAAAAAGCAACTTCTCGAAATTCATAAAGAATTTAAAGCGATATTTCATGAAAAAGAGCAATCAAGTGCTGATCCCGGTTTATTTAATGTGATTTACACGATTGGCGGAATCATTGCAGTTACATTAATTTATGTCGGATGGAGAAAATATAAAGGTGATAAAAAACGGAAAAAGATAAAAGACAAACATTAAAAATGTACAACTTATGAATTTTAAGGCAAAACAATTGACTCCTGCCCGTAATTTGACTAAAATTGACCATAGGAACACTCTAACTATATTTAAAAAAAGAAAGACGGTGAATGAGCAAAAATGGGATTTTTACTTTATTTCGCCATATTGCTTCTCGTGCCAATTTGGGCGCAGCTAAAAGTAAAAAAAGCTTACAGCAAATATTCGAAAATTCCTTCTTCATCCGGAATGACGGGTGCCCAAGTAGCGAGAAAAATTTTAGATGACAACGGTTTATATGATGTTGGAATAGAAGAAGTACGCGGAAGCTTAACCGATCATTACGATCCAAGAACAAAAACGGTTCGATTGTCTTCAGATAACTTCCATGGACATTCTATTGCAGGGACTGCGGTCGCTGCCCATGAAGTTGGCCACGCGATTCAAGATGCGGAGAACTATGCTTTCTTACGCTTCCGCCACGCCCTTGTCCCTGTAGCAAACCTTGGGTCAAACTTTTCGTTCATAATCATTCTTGTCGGACTGCTTTTGCAGCAAGCGAATATGATTTTGCTTGGAATTATCTTTATGGCTGCAGCCGTGCTATTCCAAGTTGTTACGCTTCCAGTGGAGTTTAATGCAAGCAACCGGGCAATGAACCAAATTGTAGCGCTCGGAATGATTCGCAATGACGAAGAACGTGAAACAAGAAAAGTGCTCGATGCTGCCGCGTTAACGTATGTTGCCGCTGCGCTCGTAGCTGTAATGGAGCTGCTGCGTTTTATTTTAATCTTTGTTGGAATGAGCAACGAAGAATAATGAATAACCCTGCCTGCTTTGGCGGGGTTTTCTTATGGCCTTTTTTATTCTTGAATGGGGTTTTTATTTTCATCAAGAGTAAATCCTTCACCAAGCACTTCATGTACATTCATAACCGAAACAAAAGCATGGGGATCAATTTTTTCAATCAGCGCTCTAAGGCGTACAAGCTCGTTTCGGCTGATTACACAATACAGGATCTCTTTTTGCTGCCCCGAATAATTTCCTTTTCCATTTAATATTGTTACGCCGCGATCCATATCGTTTGTAATTTTATCGGCTATGGCTTTAGGTTTTTCTGAAATGATCATGACCCCTCTTGCAGAATAGGCCGCTTCCTGTATAAAATCAATCACTCTCGCGCCTATAAAAACAGCTACTAAAGTATACATAGCTTCCCGATAATTTAAATAAATTAGTGAGATTGTTATGACAGTGGCATCAAAAACAAACATTGTTCTTCCAATGCTCCAGCCAAAATATTTTCTTCCAAGTCTTGCAATAATATCACTGCCACCTGTTGTTCCTCCAAAACGAAAAATAATGCCAAGTCCGATTCCGATAAATGTTCCCGCAAAAATTGCAGCTAACGTTAAATCTTCATGAAGCGGAAATGAAAGATTAGAATAAGCTTGAAAAAACCATAAAAAAAGAGAAACGGACAGTGTCCCGATGATGGTATAAATAAAGGTGGTACGACTAAGCAGTTTCCATCCGATGAAAAAAATAGGAACGTTTAAAAGAAAGTTAGAAAGAGAAGGATTGATCCCGAATATAAAATAAAGAAGGAGCGTAATGCCTGTGAAACCGCCTTCGGTCAAATTGTTTTCCATATTAAAGTGAACGATCCCAAAAGAAAAGATAGCGGCACCCAATAATATAAAAAGCAGATTTTTAAGCTTTATTTGCAATTTTCACCCTTCTTTCCAATTGTTTTGACCATTCATAACTATAATTTGCACTGTTTCATCTCATTTAAACATTTGTAAAATGACATTAATTTAGCTAACATGAATGATGACAATGGATAATGGGGTGGGCGAATGAATGAAAAATCGGTAAAGCAAGTCCAAAGTGAAGTACACGAATACATATCTCAATTTAAAGAAGGTTATTTCAGCCCTCTCGCTATGCTCGCCAGAATGGCGGAAGAATTGGGCGAACTTGCTAGAGAGGTTAACCATTATTATGGAGAAAAGCCGAAAAAAACAAACGAAGAAATAAAAACAATTGAAGAAGAGCTTGGCGACTTGTTCTTTGTACTTGTCTGCTTTGCGAATTCTTTAGATATTGATTTAACAAACGCATTCGATTCCGTTATGAAAAAATTTAGTGAACGCGATTCAGACAGATGGACAAAGATTGAAAGGGGAACAGACAATGAATGATCAAACAATTCGTATTGTACTAGCAGGGCCAAGAGGAAAGATGGGCTCAGAAGCCGTAAAGATGGTTGCAGAAACAAAAAACTTTGAATTAATTGCTGCTGTTGATTCGAGAAACAATGGAAAGCAGTTAAAAGATTTGGAAGGCGTACTTCCATTAGAAGTTCCTGTATATGACGACTTAGAAGATTGTTTAATCGCTAATGAATGTGATGTGTTAATTGATTTAACGACTCCTGAAACAGGTAGAAAACATATGGAAATCGCTTTTCGCCACGGGGTAAGGCCTGTTGTTGGCACAACCGGATTCAGTGATCAGGATGTCACGGAATTATCCCAAATTGCAAATGAAAAGCGCTTAGGCGCTGTGATTGCACCAAACTTTGCAGTGGGTGCCGTTTTAATGATGAAATTCTCCCAAATGGCAGCTAAATATTTTCAAGACGTAGAAATCATTGAGCAGCACCATGATCAAAAATTGGATGCACCATCAGGAACGGCTGTTAAAACAGCGCAAATGATAACGCAAAATAGGGATGAAAAGCATCAAGGGCATCCAGATGAAAAAGAAACAATACAAGGGGTAAGAGGCGGCTCCATTGAAGGTATTCGAATTCATAGTGTCCGTCTCCCGGGTTTGGTAGCCCATCAAGAAGTTCTTTTTGGCGGTGAGGGACAAACATTAACGATTCGGCATGATTCAATTAATCGGGCGTCATTTATGCCTGGAGTAAAATTAGCAGTTGAAACCGTTATGAAGCTTGATACCCTTGTTTATGGCCTGGAAAATATTATTGATTAGAGTGTGAGAGAGATGCAACTAAAAATTGGCATTGCATGCTATCCGACAATTGGCGGCTCCGGAATCGTTGCTTCGGAACTTGGCAAATTGCTTGCAAAAAAAGGGCATTGCATTCATTTTTTTTCGTCGAGTGTCCCGTTTCGCCTCGGAAGGGTGTATCCAAACATTTTTTTTCACGAAGTAGAAGTGAACCAATACGCCGTCTTCCGCTATCCTCCGTATGATTTGACACTTGCGAGTAAGATGGCTGACATTATTAACCGGGAACAGTTGGATGTGTTGCATGTGCACTACGCGGTTCCTCATGCAATCTGTGCTTATTTAGCAAAACAAATCTCTGGCAAAGACGTAAAGATTGTGACGACATTACATGGTACCGATATTACCGTTCTTGGCTATGATCCGTCATTGTCAAATGTCATCCGATTTGGAATCGAAAATTCCGATCGGGTCACCGCGGTTTCACACGATTTAAAACGGCAGACGCAGGAACTGTTGAAGACGGACTTTCCAATCGAGACGGTACATAATTTTGTTGACGAAAAAACGTATTATAAAAGAACCGACAGCCGTCTAAAATGTGATTATCATATAAAACAAAACGAAAAAACAGTCGTACACATCTCTAATTTTAGAAAGGTAAAACGGGTAACCGATGTCATTTATATTTTTAAGGAAATTGCTGAACGGATACAAGCTAAGCTGCTGTTAGTTGGCGACGGGCCGGATCTCTCAACTGTCAGCCACTTAGTTGATGAGCTTGGATTGCGAAATAACGTTTTATTTTTAGGCAAACAAGAAAATGTCGCTGAAATTCTATCAATAAGCGATTTATTGCTATTGCCCTCAGAAAAAGAAAGCTTTGGCCTTGTTTTATTGGAGGCCATGGCTTGCAAAGTGCCAGTGATAGCAACCGCTGTTGGCGGGATACCAGAAGTGGTTGTGCATAATGAAACTGGTTTTTTAAGCCAAATTGGCGACATTGAAAGCATGGCGAGGTATGCCATCCGGCTGCTTACAGACGAAGCCCTTCATAAAACCTTTTCTGAAAATGCATATTCACGTGTGCATTCCCATTTTCATTCTGAAATCATTGTAAATGAATATGAAAAAATCTATCATGACATTTTGAATAAATAGTAGGTACCGATATGGAAAAAGTATTTGAAGACGCCAAACCAATTTTAGAAAAGTTATTAGAACATGGACATGAGGCTTACTTTGTCGGCGGTGCTGTCAGAGACTCCCTGCTGGGCCGTCCGATTCATGACATAGATATTGCGACTTCAGCAAAGCCGCAAGAAGTTCAGAAGCTATTTAAAAGCGTCATTCCTGTAGGAATTGAACACGGCACGGTTATCGTCGTTCTCAACGGCGTAGCTTATGAAGTCACAACCTTCCGCCGGGAAAGTGAGTATAAAGATTTTCGCAGGCCGAAACAGGTTGCCTTTATTTCCAATTTACATGAAGATTTGAAACGCCGTGATTTTACAATAAATGCGATGGCTCTCGATTACAACGGAAAGCTAATCGATCCATTTAACGGCCAAAAAGACATTGAGAATAAGCTCATTCGAACTGTCGGTTCACCTTATGAACGGTTTCAAGAGGATCCATTGCGAATGCTCCGGGCGATCCGTTTTTTATCGCAATTAAATTTTTCTTTGGAAAAAGAAACGTACAGCACAATAAAAAAAATGAATGCGCATATCACTCACTTATCCGTTGAACGGATTGCGCAGGAGTTTGAAAAACTGATGCTCGGACAAGCAAACAATAACGCTTTGCAGCATTTGGTGCAACTTGGCCTTTATCTGTATTTGCCCTGTTTGAAGGAATACCGTAAGGTGATCGAACAGCTTTCCGTTCTGAACCTTTCGATTTTATCAAATGCAAGCGAAGCATGGGCATTGCTCCTTTATTACATGGAAACCGAGCCGAGGAAAATTCTTAAAGCATGGAAATGTTCAAATGAATTAATGCGGCATGTTGAAATGCTGTTAACTGAACTAAAAAAAGATAGAGATAAGCAATTCGATCCGTTTCAATTTTATCAATTAGGACGTTCACTCAGCCTCTCTTATGTCCGTCTCTATACAATTATTTTTGGAGGAAATCTAAAAGAACATGTAAATGCGTTTAAAAAAACGTATGAAGAATTGCCGATAAAAGAGAGAAAAGAGTTGGCTGTTAATGGGAAAGACTTTTTAGCAATTATTGATAAAAAACCGGGACCGTGGCTTGCTGGCTTATTGTCAGAGATTGAAAAGGCCGTGATTAACAAAAAAGTACAGAACGATAAGAATAAACTTAGAGAGTGGGGCAAGAATTGGTACAATCAATTCGGGAAAAGCTTTTAGCGATGTTGCTGGAAAATAAAGATACGTATATCTCTGGGCAAATGATAAGTGAGAAATTAGGTTGTTCCCGCACGGCGGTGTGGAAACATATTTCCGAATTAAAAAAGGAGGGCTATGAAGTGGAAGGCCTGCAAAAGCGGGGCTATCGTTTAATTTCAACGCCAAATAATATAAGGCCGCACGATATCAAGTCAAATTTAAAGACGAAGTTTATCGGGCAAAAGATTGTATTTCAAGAAGTTGTTACATCTACCCAAGAGCTTGCCCAAAAGCTTGCGCAGGAAGGCGCAAAAGAAGGGACAGTCGTAGTGGCTGAACAGCAAATCAAGGGGAGGGGAAGGCTAGGAAGAACATGGGAGTCGCCAAAAGGATCCGGAATATGGATGAGTTTGATAATAAGGCCAAACATTCCGCCATTCCAAGCTCCCCAGCTTACGCTTTTAACTGCGGTTGCCATTGTGCAGGGCATTAAAAAGGCGACAGGCATTTCATGCGAAATTAAATGGCCAAACGACATTCTAATCAATGGGAGGAAGATTGTCGGAATTCTGACGGAAATGCAAGCAGAGTCTGATCGCGTTCAATCGATCATTATCGGAATGGGAATGAATGTAAATACCACATCATTTCCTGACAGCTTAAAACAAAAAGCAACGTCGCTACTCATTGAAAACGATGGGAAAGAAATCAACCGTGCACAACTTCTGCAAGCCATATTTGAACAATTTGAAATTCTATATATTGAATATCTAAAAAATGGATTCGAAGTCATAAAGCTCCGTTGGGAAAGCTATGCTGTAAGTCTCGGAAAAATAATTACAGCTCGTACGTTAACAGGTGAAATTACTGGCTATGCTAAAGGAATTACGGATCAAGGTGTATTATTGCTTGAAGATTATGAGGGGAAAACACATGAAATTTATTCCGCTGACATAGAAATCTCTTCACAATCGTAAATGTTCTTGTTATACTGTCATTATAATTGGGCAGTATCATAGCGGAGCTGCACCGCGGAACTGCACCAACAGCACTTTATCATGTGAAATATTGTCGTATTCTGCCTTGATCCATAGGACGGACGGGGACAGAGGGATGAAAATCAATGCTACTTTTGAAATCTATCCTTCTTTCCTTTGGAAGAAGGATTTTTGATTTTCTACCCTCTAATAAAGCCAAAAACTTGAAAAAGAGGGGATTTAAATGAAGAGCACAACTGATTTTTTGAAATTGAAAGAAAATAAAGAACCGATTGCAATGGTTACCGCTTATGATTATCCTTCAGCATGTTTGGCTGAAAAAGCAGGAATTGACATGATCCTTGTAGGCGACTCTTTAGGAATGGTTGTTTTAGGTTATGATTCAACTGTCTATGTTACGCTTGAGGACATGATTGTCCATACGAAAGCTGTAAAAAGAGGAGCAGCAGACACGTTTATCGCTGCTGATATGCCGTTCATGACGTATCACTCTTCTTTTGCCCAAACGTTAGAGAATGCAAAACAATTGATTCAAATTGCAGGCGCCAACGCAGTGAAGCTTGAAGGAAGCGGAGAGGTAATCGATCATATTTATAAATTAACCCAGGCAGGCGTTCCAGTCGTTGGCCATTTAGGATTGACTCCGCAATTAGTAGGCGTGCTTGGGGGCTTTAAAGTCCAGGGCAAAGATGCTGAAGCAGCACGTAAATTAATTGATGATGCAAAGCGTGTTCAATCGGCCGGAGCTTTTGCACTCGTGCTTGAATGCGTACCTGAACAAGTCGCTGCGATTGTGAGTGAAGAACTGTCCATCCCAACAATCGGAATAGGGGCAGGGGCAAAAACAGATGGACAAGTACTTGTCTACCATGATTTAATTGGGTATGGAGGCCATCGCGTACCTAAGTTTGTAAAGCAATACACCAATGTTTCACTTCCTATTGAAGAAGCATTAGTACAATACATCGCTGATGTAAAGACGAAAGTTTTCCCAAGTAAAGAGCATACATTTTCCATCAAAACGGAAGAGCTCGATACATTATACGGAGGAATACGTTCATGATCGTCGTTCAAACGGTAAAAGAAATGCAAGAGCTCTCAAAAAAATATAAAATAGCCGGAAAGTCAATTGGTTATGTTGCAACAATGGGTTTTCTGCATGAGGGTCATTTGGAACTAGTGAAGAGGGCACGGGAAAAAGATCATATTGTTGTGATGAGCATTTTCGTCAACCCGACACAGTTTGGCCCAAATGAAGATTTCGATCAATACCCTCGTGATTTTGAAAGGGATCGCCAGTTGGCACAAGAGCACGGAGTTGACATTCTCTTTTACCCATCTGTTTCGGAAATGTATCCATTTGAACAAACAACAGAAATTCATGTTGTTAGAAGAACAGATGTGCTATGTGGCAAATCTAGGCCTGGGCATTTTGAAGGGGTTGCAACCGTCCTTTTTAAATTGTTTCATATTGTGATGCCTGACAATGTTTATTTTGGCTTGAAAGATGCCCAACAAGTAGCAGTAATCGACGGGTTTTTAAAAGACTACTTCTTTCCGATAAATCTCATTCCATGTCCAACCGTACGGGAAGAGGATGGGCTTGCTAAGAGTTCGCGGAATGTAAATTTGACGGCTGAAGAACGGAAAGAAGCTCCGATATTATACCAATCGTTACGAGAAGCAAAAAAGATGTCTGAAGATGGCGAATATGATGCTGATAAAATTTTACGTTTTATTTATAATAAAATAGAACAGTCGATTTCAGGAAAAATCGATTATGTTGAGATTTTATCCTATCCGGATTTAAAGCCAATAAAGAGATTAAATGGGCAAGTAATCATTGCGATTGCCGTTCGTTATTCGAAGGTTAGATTGATCGATAACATAATTTGGACAATTGGGGGGGGGAAGTGAATGTATCGGACAATGATGAAAGGCAAAATCCACCGGGCGAGAGTGACTGAAGCAAACTTGAATTATGTTGGAAGTGTTACAATTGATCAAGATATTCTTGATGCCGTGGACATGCTCCCGAATGAAAAAGTTCAGATTGTCAACAACAATAACGGGGCCCGTTTTGAAACGTATATCATTCCTGGAAAAAGAGGCAGTGGTGTCATTTGTATAAATGGAGCCGCGGCCAGACTAGTACAAGAAGGCGACGTCGTCATTATTATTTCGTATGCTCTCGTTTCGGAAAAAGAATTAAAAGATTATTCCCCGCGAGTTGCGATTATGAATGAAAAAAATGAAATTGAGGATTTGATTACCCACGAGCCGGAAGCTACTGTTATTCTTTAATTGACTTTTTCAGTGAAAGATACTTGGTCACCAAGGAGCAACAATCTTGTTGCTCTTTTAAATTCCCTTGCAAAACGTTTCAAGATCATTGAAAATGTATGGTGATGACATGAAAAAATGGCTATTCATTTTTGCTCTTTTGCTTATTTTTGTTGTTATACAGAGTATTTATTTATATAATCGAGCTTTAGAACCAATTAACAAAGCAGAGAAAACTGCCGTAAATTTAGCAAAAGAGCACTATAAACTAAAAAAAATCGAAGAAGTTACATACTTTAATGGGGAAGAATCATTTCAAATCATCCAAGCTCTAGATAATAATGACGAAAATATTATTATTTGGGTTCCGGATAAAAACACAAAAAATATGGTAATGAAAAAAAAGGAAGACGGGCTTACCGAAAAACAAGTGAAAAAGTTCGCTGTTTCAGAGCTTGATATAAAAAAATTAAAAGACATACGCCTTGGTATGAAACAAGGAAAGCCGGCTTGGGAAATAACGTTTATAGATTCCGAAGGACGGTATAGTTTTTATTATCTACAATTTGACGGCGAGACTTGGATTGAGAACTATCGTTTAAAAGCGGTTTAGAAAAATGATAGAAAACAATGGAACTAGGATGGTGGGAAAAATCATGCAAATTTCAAAAAGAGTATCTGCGTTAACACCTTCTTCAACGTTGGAAATAACGGCTAAAGCAAAAGCGCTTAAAGCTGCAGGACATGATGTCATTGGACTGGGAGCCGGAGAACCAGATTTTAACACCCCAGAACATATCATTGAAGCAGCTTATAAATCACTCGTTGAAGGGCATACAAAATACACCCCTTCCGGAGGATTGCCTGAACTAAAAAAAAGTATCATTAGAAAGTTTAAAGATGATCAGGGATTAGACTACAGTTCGGATGAAATCATCGTTTGTTCTGGCGCCAAACACGCACTGTATACGCTTTTTCAAGCAACATTAAACGAAAATGACGAAGTGATTATCCCGACACCTTTTTGGGTTAGCTACCCGGAACAAGTGAAGCTGGCTGGCGGCATACCAATTTATATTGAAGGAAAAGAAGAAAATTCATTTAAAATAACTCCAGAACAAATTGAAGCCTCGGTTTCCGGCAATACAAAAGCAATCATTGTTAATTCACCTAGCAATCCAACAGGTGTCCTTTATACAGAAGAAGAGTTAAAGGCAATTGGTGAGGTATGCATCAAGCATGATCTTCTTATTGTTTCTGACGAAATCTATGAAAAACTTACCTACGGGCAAGCAAAGCACGTCTCCATCGCAGAGATATCTGACGAATTGAAAAAGCAAACGATGATCATTAACGGCGTTTCCAAATCCCATTCGATGACAGGATGGAGAATTGGCTATGCTGCAGGGAATGTCCAAATTATTAAAGCAATGACAAACCTCGCAAGCCATAGCACATCTAATCCTACGACGGTTTCCCAATACGCAGCAATTGCAGCATATAACGGGCCGCAAGAGCCTTTGGAAAAGATGCGAGCAGCTTTTGAAGAAAGATTAAATAGCTTTTATGAGAAACTAACAGCGATTCAAGGATTTACTTGCATCAAACCTGAAGGAGCTTTTTATGTCTTCCCTAACGTTAAGGAAGCCGCAAAATTGACTGGTTTTACTTCAGTTGATGATTTTGCGAAAGCTTTGCTAGAAGAGGCTAACGTGGCAGTTGTCCCGGGTTCTGGGTTTGGTTCGCCGGATAATATTCGCTTGTCTTATGCTACATCACCTGATATTCTTGACGAAGCCGTTGAGAGAATTGCTCGTTTCGTGAAAGCACGTGTCCATAATTGAGAGGTTAGATTTTGATGAAATTGGCGAACTGCCAATTTATACTTATTTTTACTAACCGCTCCCACTAAACTGGGAGTCTGTTCCCTAAAGAAAAAACATTTTTGCTGGCTTTTTAAAAAATATAATAAAATGTAGTGCCTCTTTGACTGAAATAAATGGGGTGTAAAAATGAAAAGAGAGCATTTGCAAAAATGGTTGAATGAAGGTTCAACGTCCATTCCAAACCTTCTGCTTAAAAAATATAAACATATCGGAATTGACGAGGCTGAATGTATGCTGCTTATTCAAATTCATAGCTTCATAGAAAGAGGGAATCGATTCCCCACACCTGAAGAGCTTTCAAAGCGAATGACATTTTCAGATGAAGCTTGTATGCATCTCATTAAGCAATTGATTAACAAGGGGCTATTGAAGATAGAAGAGCATAAGGACACGGTTAAACAGTTCTATTCAGAATCTTATTCTCTTGTACCGTTATGGGAAGCGCTTGTTTTAAAAACGCTGCAAATGGAAGACACAGTTGAAAAGCTTCAAAATGAAGAAAGTACATATACTTTGTTCGAACAGGAATTCGGGCGCCCGCTTTCACCGATTGAATGTGAGACACTTACATTATGGATTGATGAGGACAATCATTCTGCCGCATTAATTAAAGCAGCCCTTAAAGAGGCGGTATTATCAGGAAAATTAAGCTTTCGTTATATTGATCGAATTTTATTTGAATGGAAGAAAAACGGTATAAAAACAGTGGAAGAAGCCCATAAATATGGAGAGAAATTTAGAAGGCACAGTCTCTCCAAACCTCAATCACAAGAGACTGATAAAAATAAAAAGGTGACCTATCCATTTTACAATTGGCTGTAAAACTTTAGCGGGATAAACATCCCGTTTTCTTTATGTTTCATGTTTTTGAAAGGAAGTTTGTTATGCTATCAAAAAAACAAGTCCTTTTTGTACTGGATGAAATCGAAAAAATGTTTCCAGACGCCCATTGTGAACTCCGGCATTCCAATCCTTTTGAATTAATGATTGCTGTCTTACTCTCAGCACAGTGTACCGATGCACTAGTAAACAAAGTGACCGAGAAATTATTTAAGAAATATAAAACACCAGAAGATTACCTTTCTGTTCCACTTGAGGAATTGGAACAAGATATTCGAAGCATTGGTTTGTACCGCAATAAAGCGAAAAATATCCAAAAGCTTTCATACATGCTTATTCATGAATATGGCGGCGTTATTCCAAAGAACCGGGATGAATTGATCAAATTCCCGGGAGTAGGGAGAAAAACAGCAAATGTCATTGTTTCCGTCGCGTTTGATGTTCCAGCCATAGCGGTTGATACACATGTCGAAAGAGTGAGTAAAAGGTTAGGAATATGCAGATGGAAAGATTCGGTATTACAAGTGGAAGAAACATTAATGAAAAAAATTCCGAAAGAACGATGGTCCAAAGCGCATCATCAACTTATTTTCTTTGGAAGATATCACTGTAAAGCGCAATCGCCGCAATGCGAAATATGTCCGCTTTTGGAAATTTGCCGGGAAGGCCAAAAAAGAATGAGGAGGAGGGGAGTTGTCGACGCAAAAAAATAACTTCATTCAATCCATCAGTGATTGCAGCATTTCTATTGATGTAAAAAATGTTACATTTGAATCGATCCTCGAGCAATGGGAAATGCGAGAGGGAGTAATCGAGGAACTTTTTAAAAAAAGAGACAGCGAAAAAGCGTTGGATTTGATGTTAATCGGAATCAAACTATATTTTCTCGCACTCTTTCTTGCAAATCAACGTCAATTTTCTAAAAACTCCATCATTCATTGGCAAGAACAGATTACGGATTTTTCTGTAAAACCCCTCAATTTAGAAGAAAGGCTTACGTATATAGTGAACAACCCAGATCATTACCATTCTTACTTTCAGCTTAAACAGCTTTTTGATATGAAAATAATATCTACTTGAAAACACAATGTCTTGATTTGTCAAGTACCCGGAAACAATTCCCATCGGAAAAAGGCAACGGGATGCCCGGGAAACACAAGTAAATGTTTCCAGTTATTATAGTGCTAGTTGTTTCTCGCCCTGATAACCCATGGCTCGAAGTCGGTTAGCCAGTTGTCTTTCACTACGTTCTTGATTCCGTTTCAGCAGATAGTCGGCTCCCAGTTCCTTGTAGTCTTCATCATTCAATAACAATTGCTAGGCGATGACTAATATTTTATGAGCGATGGCAATGGTAGCTTTTTTCTTACCGCGTCGTTTGGCCA